>NZ_JBNLYE010000567.1:0-1959 GCF_050172095.1 Bacillus sp. GMs2/2 | reverse complement strand
ATATAAATTAATGAGAGGTGCTTTTTGTGAGTGCGGTAGGTATTAAATAGGAAAAATTTAATGAAATAAATCGGATAAGACCAGGGGATTTTTATGTACATCATACCCCTAATTTTGTCATGCATTTATTTCAAAACCTATGAAGATACCTACAATACTTTATAAAGCGTGTAATAAGGGACTGCCATCTATTTTTTATGGCTTATTTCCTCATACGTTATTACACATGCCTTGTAAATGTAAAAGCTGCGGTATCCCCGCAGCTTTTTTGTATATGTTTTTATTGTATAATTATGGGATTTTATATATAGCTCATTGGAATCTAATGAGTAGGTATCTTCATTTATGATAAAAATCAATCATAGTGAGGAGAAACAAAATGAATACGATGACTTTTGAAAAGTTACAATATAACGAATTAAAGGATATAGTGAAATCTTATTGTGTAAGTGGATTAGGTAAGAGGTTATTAAACAAATTAGAGCCGAGTACGAGTATAAAAGTAGTGAGAAATCGGTTGAATGAAACGACAGAAGCACGAGCTATATTAGATGCAGAAGGGCATGTTCCTTTCTTCGGAATTTCTAATATTGCTAGTACAATTCAAAAATTAGAAAAAGGGATGATTTTAGATCCAGAAGAATTAGTGAGTGTTTCAGACTTTTTACGTGGATGTAGAAAGATTAAAAAGTTTATGTTAGATAAAGAATTTTTTGCACCAGTATTAGCTTCTTATGCAAACTCAATGACTGAATATAAAAGTATTGAAGAGGAAATTAACTTTTCAATTAAAGGAAATAGTATTGATGCAGCTGCAAGTAAAGAGTTAAAACGAATTCGAAATAATATCGATTCTGTAGATGGGAAAATAAAAGAACGTTTAACGAAGTTTTTAAATAGTAGTGCAAATAAGAAATTCATTCAGGAATTCTTTATTAGTAAAAAGGATGACCGTTATACGATTCCAATTAAATCTTCCTATAAAAATCAAGTTGCTGGAAGTATTATTGAAGCCTCGGCAAAAGGTTCTACTGTATTTATAGAACCGCATACGGTTACGAAATTGAATGCAGAATTAGCAGGTTTGAAAGCAGAAGAAGCGGTTGAAGAGTATCAGATTTTAGCGACTTTATCAGGAATGGTGTTAGAAAACATTTATAGTATAAAGATTAACATGGAGCTAATTAGTCAGTATGATATGGTATTTGCGAAAGCGAAGTTTAGTAAATCGATTGATGGAATAGAACCGAAGTTAAACGATCATGGCTACATTCATTTAGTGAATTGTAAGCATCCGCTTTTAACAGGGCAAGTTGTACCGTTACATTTTAAAATTGGTCAAGAGTATCGTAGTTTAATTATTACAGGGCCGAATGCGGGCGGAAAGACAATTGTGTTAAAAACGATTGGATTGTTAACATTAGCTACAATGTCAGGTCTTCATATTGCAGGAGATAAAGGTACAGAAATCGCTATTTTCGAAAATGTATTCGTAGATATTGGTGATAATCAAAGTATTGAAAATGCACTAAGTACATTTTCGTCTCATATGAAAAATCTTTCTGAGATTATGAGGATGTCAAATAATAATACGTTACTTTTATTTGATGAAATAGGGAGCGGTACAGAACCAAATGAAGGTGCAGCACTTGCAATTTCTATTTTAGAAGAGTTGTACTTTGCGGGATGTATTACCGTTGCGAGTACGCATTACGGAGAAATTAAACGATTCTCAGAAATGCATGATGACTTTATGAATGCAGCGATGCAGTTTAATAGTGAAACGCTAGAGCCGCTTTATAAATTAGTTATCGGAAAATCAGGAGAAAGTAATGCACTTTGGATTGCGAATAAAATGAGCGTAAAAGAACATGTACTGAAAAGAGCGAAAGAGTATATGGGAAATAAAGAGTACGCTTTAGAAAAAGTGAATGAAAGTAAAATTAGAAAACCGAAATT
>NZ_JBNLYE010000566.1:0-1964 GCF_050172095.1 Bacillus sp. GMs2/2 | reverse complement strand
TTAATATTCCTGTCCCCCTTGTAAATGCCTATTTTCAGAAAAGTTTGCTATAATATAAGAAATAATTAAGGTGGTGGGACTATGGAGACAACGGAATTCCATGATACAATACAAGCCTTTTCTATTTTTTTATTGAATAAAGGCCGAAAACCCTCAACTATTAAACGTTATGTTTATGACATTGAAGACTTCGGACATTGGTTAGAAAAAAACAAAAAGCTCCCTTCCAGTAATATATGGGCTACACTTTGTACAAAAGACTACGAAGATTACTTTTCCGATTTAAAAACGAATCGACATTACTCAGAAAAAACGATGCATCGTGTATTTATTGTACTAAATAGAATGCATCATTTTCTAAACATTCCTAACCCATTGAAAAATATGGAAATATCTATTCAACCAGACCGTACACTTCGTAACGAAGATTTCATTTCACCTGATGAAGAAAAAAGGTTAAAGTATATAGTCACTTCATTAGAAGGACTTTCAGAAAAACAACTTCCTGTGCGCCCCTTATTAATGGATCGCAATATTGCTATTTTAAATCTATTGATTGACTACGGTTTATCCTTACAGGAACTTACAGCATTAACAATGCATCACGTTCACTTTGAAACTAATACATTATCAATCCCAGCAACCGCAGGTGTAGAAAGAACAATTACATTAGCAAAAGAAGACAAAAAACAACTATATAATTATTACAAAAGCATCCCAGAACCAGTTCGTCCTAAATACCATAGTGATGATCCATTATTTGTCGCATTCGATTTTAACCGTGGAACATACAGGTGGGTATATGAAAATGATGCACCAAAGGCATTAACGGAAATTGCTATACAAAAAATGATTCGCCTCGAAGTGGCTAGAGCCAATTTACGTAAAGGAATTTCAGGACAACATTTTCGTAACACCTATATTTTAAACTTAATAAAAAAAGAAACTCCTGAATCAGAAATTATAAAACTCGCTGGATTCAAATCAAAAATTTCCTTAAAGCGATATTATCAATACGCAGAAAATAGAAAAAACGCCTTATTGTAAGGCGTTTTTTCTATTTTTTCTTTAAACAAACGATTTTACTATGACCATTTAACTAATTTCTGCATCTACTATGATGAGTTTCGTTCACATTTTCGTGAGAAAGGAGAGATTTAATGTCTCGTTATAACGACAATCAAAACAAATTCTCCAAACCATGCTTTCCAAGTAGCGCCGGACGAATCCCAAATACTCCATCAATCCCAATTACTAAAGCTCAACTTAGAACATTTCGTGCGATTATTATTGATTTAACAAAAATAATCCCAAAACTTTTCGCAAATCCATCTCCCCAAAATATTGAAGATCTAATTGATACATTGAACCTACTAAGTAAATTTATTTGTTCACTAGATGCTACTTCCTCCCTGAAAGCACAAGGGTTAGCTATTATTAAAAACTTAATAACTATATTAAGAAATCCAACCTTTGTAGCAAGCGCTGTATTTATTGAGCTTCAAAATCTCATTAACTATTTACTATACATTACAAAATTATTCCGAATTGACCCTTGCACACTTCAAGAGCTCCTTAAATTAATAGCAGCATTACAAACTGCTCTAGTTAATTCTGCTTCGTTCATTCAAGGACCTACCGGACCTACTGGACCAGCAGGTGCTACCGGTGCTACTGGCCCTCGAGGTAACACTGGCACTACTGGACCTCAAGGTAACACAGGTGCTACCGGTGCCACTGGGCCTCAAGGTAACACTGGCGCTACCGGTGCCACTGGGCCTCAAGGTAACACTGGCGCTACCGGCGCTACTGGACCTCAAGGTAACACGGGTGCTACCGGTGCCACTGGGCCTCAAGGTAACACTGGCGCTACTGGTGCTACCGGACCTCAAGGTGTTCAAGGTAACACGGGTGCTACTGGTGCCACTGGACCTCAAGGTGTTCAAGGTAACACGGGTGCTACT
>NZ_JBNLYE010000565.1:0-1968 GCF_050172095.1 Bacillus sp. GMs2/2 | reverse complement strand
GGTTAAAAAGGAGCATAACAAATATGGCACATACTACTACATCTATGGAAATTTTCGGTTCACCTGAACAAGTATGGCAATTAATCGGAGGATTCAACTCCCTTCCAGACTGGTTACCTTATATACCTAGCAGTAAATTAACTGAAGGCGGTCGTGTACGTCACCTAGCTAATCCAGATGGTGATACGATTATAGAACGTTTAGAAGTATTCAATGATAAGGAACGGTACTACACGTATTCAATCATGAATTCACCATTCCCAGTCACTAATTATGAGTCCACAATCCGGGTTAAAGAAGGTGCTGAAAGTAAAACATCATTAGTAGAGTGGTTTTGTACGTTCACTCCTGTTGAGGTTAGTGATGAAGAGGCAATAAATCTGTTTCATCGCATCTACAGTGATGGGCTCAAAGCATTGCAGCAAGCATTTCTAGATTGGTTCATGTAATTGATTGAGACGAAAAAGTTAATTAACAGTCAAATATTCGATTTTGTGGTTAAGTTCATTATGAAAGATAAACAAATACAAATTTCATGCCTGCTTGTTAATGACAAGAAATAAAAAATACTACCTCCAAATGGAAGGTAGTATTTTTTTATTAATCAGGAAAAACAATTAATCCCTCTTCTTTTTCCTCCTGTTTTAAATCTTCTTCTGGGAATGTTACAGTTGAATTTTTCTCCCCTGTTTTTTTTGTTTCTTCACCTGGAAATACGAAAGTTGAATTTTCTTTTCCTTCATTTTTTTCTACGTTATCTGGAAATACCATAGGATCATTGGTAGTTAAATCACTATGAAATCCAAGGTTAGACAAAATCGCTTTTAAATCTGGTAAAACCCCTATTTTATCAGATGATGGATTATTAGACTTTGTGCCTGTATTAGGATTACTTAAAATTGCTCTCAATTCTTTTGGTGTATATGCCTTACCTAAATGTTCTTTAGCAATCCCTTGAATTGATACAGCAGCCCCAGCGATTATAGGCGAAGCGCTAGAAGTACCACGGAAATTAGAAGTATAACGATTCATTATACTCTGATCTGTAACTTTTTGTCCTTTACTATTTTGATTTTGATATGTATCTAATGTGTCAACATACTCTCCCCAACCATATACATCAATTCTACTACCATAGTTAGAGAAACCTAAACGTTTATGAGGAACTCTTGCAGTAGATGCTCCAACTATAATAGCTCCTGAATCTTTAAAGTCTGGACTATTTCGATTTAAAATCTGTTTACCATTACGGTCTTTAAATTCATCTAAATCAATCCCACCATTACCAGCTGCTTCTACAATAATAATGCCTTTATCTGTACCTTTGCGAATTGCGTTAAATATACTCGGGTATACTTCTACTGGTAAAGGGTCATCTCCATATCCATCATATTTAAAGGATTCCTCTATTAATAAAACATCTCCAGCCTGTAAAGAATCTACGGCACTTAAAATAGCATCTCTTACATCGATTCTCCCATTATCTCGGATCACTGAAATTACTTTTGCCTTTGCTTTTGGTGCAATCCCAATGTTCCCAATCCGATTGTCAGCTGCAGAAACAACACCTAGAACTGAAGTACCATGAGAAAGATCATTACTCATTTTTCCAGACATAAATTCAATATTTTGACCGACTAAATCTTCATGATTTAATAACCAGCCTTCTTCCAAATCTACAAAAGTTGCTCCTTGACCATCTCCTCCTTTAATTCCCCAAGCATAAGGAGCATTAATTCCTAAAGGTGCCTCTTCAAGATATCCCTGTCTCGAAAATCTAGGTTCATCATAAGGATTGACTGATAATACAGGCAATCTCGAGCTAGTTGTTGTATTTATACTCTTATTAGAACGAACTAGTATTTTACTAGAATTGTCATTAGCAGCATATACTGTATTTGTTACAAATGTCGTACCTACCCCAGCAAAAGTTGTAATTGCAAGTGATGATATCAACATACCTTTAAA
>NZ_JBNLYE010000564.1:0-1969 GCF_050172095.1 Bacillus sp. GMs2/2 | reverse complement strand
TGATCAATTGAAACAGCTCTGGCCATGCGTGTCAGTTTCTGTTTAAAGACAGCCGTAAGTTGTGTATCTTCTGAAAACTCTAATTGAAGAAGTTCTTCATTTGTATATGTTTTTCCTTGGTAAGACCAGCCAACGAAAGTCGCATTTTCCTCACTATTCGCCCATTTTGGTAATTCTTCTGTCCGAAGTGGCTGATTTTTTTCTTTTACACTTGATAACTTTTGGCATCATTTGGAAACAAAGCTTGATCCGTTGTTTCAAAGGTCAACGTGATTTGCTTCTGCTCTTCGCTTGGTTTTGTTTCTGTGGAAGAGGTGGTTACTTTTTCTGTGATAGCACTAGATTCCGTCATTGATGACTGTTCTATAGAATGTGCGCTGCTTTCTTTTGTTGCTTCACTTGTACTGGTTTCTGCTGTTTTTGGCTGTGTCTGCGTACGTTCTGCTTGTTGCTCCCCTTCAATCGCCCACGCTGAAACAGATAAAAATGGTTGTACAAGTAAACAAGTTGCCAATAAAACAGCGATTTTCTTTTTCATTAACTTCATCACTCCTCCCTCGAAGTAAACTTTCCACAACCAACCTATGGCTCAAGTATACGAAGTTTTCTTCTGATTTTTTTAAAGATATTTTCTTAATTCGCCGATTGTAAAATTAAGCTAGACAAATAAAAAAGTCATTTGTGCTACACTCAAGATAGTTCCCGCAAAAGAATTATAAGGAGTGAAGACAAATGACCTATACCCATCTTACATCAAATGAACTTGCAATGATAGAGGCGTATTATAATAATCATCAATCTGTAGCCAAAACCGCAGTACTATTGAATAGATCTAGACAAACGATTCATAAAGTTTACCAATTTTTCAAAACAGGGCACAATGCTCTAGATTATTTCAATCAATACAAGAAGAATAAAACTCGCTGTGGCAGACGTCCTATTGTCTTATCAGATGAACAAACAGAATATATTCAAAAGAGGGTTGTTCAAGGTTGGACACCTGATGTGATTGTTGGCCGTGCAGAGTTTTCTATTTCTTGTTCTATGCGTACACTTTATCGTATGTTTAAACAAGGCGTATTTGAAGTGACTCACCTACCTATGAAAGGAAAACGTAAAGCCAACGGACACAAAGAAACTCGGGGAAAACAATCTTTTCGTCGATCACTTCGTGACAGAGGAAATGATTATTCTAAATTCAATCAAGAATTTGGCCACCTTGAAGGGGATACTATTGTAGGTAAAAAGCACAAAAGTGCTGTTATTACCCTCGTTGAGCGATTATCTAAAGTAATCATCACTCTTCAGCCAGAAGGCAGACGAGCTATAGATATTGAAAATCGTTTGAACCAATGGATGCAATCTGTACCTAAGCATCTATTCAAATCAATGACTTTTGATTGTGGAAAGGAATTTTCAAATTGGAAATCAATCAGTAATATCAATGATATTGATATCTATTTTGCAGATCCTGGTACACCATCACAAAGAGGTTTAAATGAAAACTCTAATGGTTTATTACGTAAAGATGGTTTACCAAAGCAAATGGACTTCAACGAAGTTGATGAATCTTTTATCCAATCTATTGCATCGAAAAGAAATAATATCCCTCGAAAATCATTAAACTATAAAACACCAATAGAAGTATTCTTGAGTCACATATGCAAAGAGGAATTGTCTAACTTAATTTGACAATTAATAATATTAACGAAAAAGTTTAAGAAAGTGTATTGATGGTTTCAAGTGAAGCGATATAATTAATTTCATTAGAGAGAAGTGGTAGAATGGCGAGAAAGCAATGGTTTATTGTTAAGTCAATGTTACTATCATTCCTTATTTTGGGAGTCCTTTCCTTCATTTTCAAAGAATATATTTTTGAAAATGTTGGTTTATTGAGGGCTTCGTTAGCTCTGATAGTATTTTTCATTGGCGAGTATATCTATTTAGACTATACTTTATCAAATAACAG
>NZ_JBNLYE010000563.1:0-1983 GCF_050172095.1 Bacillus sp. GMs2/2 | reverse complement strand
CTGAAACAATCCGAATTGCGCTTTTCACTCTTGTAGGAATCAGTGCTTTATTCTCTGTAATTAAAGAGTTTCAAAAACCAGAAAAAAGAAAATTTTGGATTACATTTGAAACTTTAGTTCTAATCGGGGCAGCCTGGATGTTAATAGGACTTCTCATGTAACCTACATAATTAGTAACCCCCCTGAATAAAACTCAATATTCCGTCAATACTGTAGACAACCCATTTTTCTCCTTGTTCCCCCATGGAGAACCAGCCGGGCAGTTAGCTTTTGCTAGCTGCTCTTTTTTCTGTACAGGTACCCATTTACTCTAAAATGAATAAACTATCTTGAACCTTATTTTTCAGTCATTTACTGGTTTATGACTTACAAACATAACCCCAATACATGGAATGTTTTTTAAGCGAGCATTCTGGAACAAGTGCTCGTTTCACTTTGGCATTTTTATACAAAATACACACAACTAAATCCACATAATTTCATATGATATATTGCATCATTTCTTTTTAGAGTGGATAGTTGTTACAGAAGGGCACTTTTCTAAGTGCTCTTATATTTACATACCAAATGGCGTTTTTGTTCAGTTTCACTCTAAAAGTAAATTTTTCATTTTTTCATTGAACCAGGTCCATAACATATTCTTTTCCTCCGATAAAATAATAATTAGGTGTCCCATACCCATTTTATCCACTGGAAATAATACCTTTCACGTACTTACGTATTAGAAACTTCATTTCTGCTTCTTCTGCAATAGCAATTTTGTTCACTTTTTTGATACATTTATGAAACATTCACATGTTATCTTCAATATGTTCTATTCTTTTTGAAAAACCATGTGAGAATACCAAAACAAGAAGCCCTAGAGCCCTAACTCTAGGGCTTCCTGTTTTCAAATAAGGATTTTATTTAAATTTCTTTAACCTTATTAATTCCCTTGCATAAAGTATTATCACAAGAAATTCAATAAGTGCTCCGGTCTAGTTACCTTGAATTTCTTGCAAACCTTGTGGGAAGAATCCGTTTATAACAAACGGGTTCTTTTATCTATTCACCTTTTAACTGGACAAGCATATGTTATTGTATAGAGGCATCCACTCATAGTAATCTACCTTTCTTTTCATTAACACGAAATAACAATGTTATTAAAACAAAAGTGCAAAGGTAGTTATTTGCTGATTCCAAAATTAATTAAACTAATAATATATAAATGAAACATTAATAAAAAAGATTATGCTACTATTTTTCTAAACACAAAGATGAGGTGATTTTGATAGAATATAAAAATAAAGATATATTCAATACATTTACTTTTTCAGATATTAAACCTATTATCATCCCCCACCATCCAACTGGACCGACTGGTGTTACTGGAAGGACTGGTATTACAGGACCGACTGGCGTTACTGGAAGGACTGGTGTTACTGGACCAACTGGTGTTACTGGACCGACTGGCGTTACTGGAAAGACTGGTGTTACTGGACCAACTGGTGTTACTGGACCGACTGGTGACACTGGATCTACTGGCATTACTGGACCGACTGGTGTTACTGGTCCTGCTGGTGTAGGTTTAACAAACTACCTATATATTTTTGATACTACCAATCAGTCAATTGTAGTAGGTGGCAGTGTCACTTTTAATACCAATGGACCTATAATAGGTAGCGCTTTTACCCATATAGCGGGCACTGGAAATATTACAATTAACACCAGAGGAACATATGTAGCAGAATTCCAATTAGAAGCTGTTCGTGAAAACCAATTTTCCTTTGCACTAAACGGTACACCAATTCCTGGCGGTCGTTACGGAACTGGGTCTCCACATTCTATAAATCAAGGTACTGTTGCTTTCACAGTAACAACTGTTCCTTCAACATTAACTTTAATAAATAATACTTCTTCAGCAGGTACTATCACCCTATCTAATAATGATGGGGGCTCTTTAACAAATGTATCTGCAAGTATAAGTATTTTTCAGGTAGGGTA
>NZ_JBNLYE010000562.1:0-1985 GCF_050172095.1 Bacillus sp. GMs2/2 | reverse complement strand
ACTTCTGTTTTCTTTGTATAATATTAGATTTGAATTGTATGCCTTATAAAGTACATGAAGTATGATAATATACTTTGTCATCATTTCACTAAACTTGCACATGATTATTTTGGCCTTTCCACCCTTTTATGATTACATTTCTAAACTTATGTTCCCAGTGCACGATGGCTTTTGAGCAAATCTAAATGAGAATATCCCACTCTAAATTTTAAACCTAACACAATATTTTAAGGCAAATGAAAATAGTAAATCTGATGGTAGCTAACATATTATCTTATTTGACTTACTTTCTTTTTAACTTTACAAACCTTTTGGTACCTATTATAAATTTGGCACTATTTATAAAAACTAAATTTTCAAATTAATACAGTCTATTATTCTCATGCTGGACTTTATGCATATGGTAAAAGCACCTAAATTATTATATAAGACTAATCTGTTTAAAATCAGGAGAGATATAATGAAGAAAATAAAGATTATAAAACACTTAAAATTCGGGATTCTTACTTGTTTTACACTAGCGAGTTTATGTACAACTTCAATAGTATTTGCTGATAGACATTCAGGTTATTCATATGACTCCGATTTAGGTTATCGAAATCCAAACTGGATGTCAAAATTGGAAGATACAAAAAGAATAAGCGAATTATCTATTCCAGGTACTCATGGTTCTATGGCTTTACATGGAGCGAGTTTTATTGATGAGAATTTGACAAGAAATCAAACAATGCCCCTACCTCAGCAGTTCAATGCAGGAATACGGTATGTAGACATGCGTGTTAAACGTGTGAAAAATTCTTTTGCCATGCAGCATGGTATTGTAAATCAAAAAGCAATGTTTGAAGATGTATTAAAAGAAACAATCCAATTTTTAAGAGACAACCCTCATGAAACAATTTTAATGCGCTTAAAAGAGGAAACTGATCCAGAGAACGGCTCACAGTCATTCGAGGAGATATTTAAAAGTTATAAAGACCGTAATGTGTCCTACTTTTGGGAACCTAATTCTGTTCCATTTTCAGAAAGAAATAACCCTAAGTTAGGAGATATCCGCGGAAAAATTGTAATACTACAAAACTTCGCAGCATCTCAAGAATACGGTATTAATTATGAATCATTAAATATCCAAGATAATTTTGAAGTTAGCGCTGGACCGGATGGAATGTATGAAAAATGGAGTGCAGTAAAAAACCAGCTTCTAAAGGCAAATAACGACTCTAATCATATCTATCTCAACCATTTTAGTGGTACAGGTGGCGCTACAGCATTATGGAATAATTATTATCCTTGGTTTGTTGCAAGTGGAAAGGAAAATCGAGATACTGGTAGTAACCCACAGTTAATTCAAAAAAACACAACAAATGAATGGAAAGACTTCCCTCGTGATACAAACGGTCAAGTATTTTATGGTGGAATGAATACAATGGGGACAGATTTCATACTACAAGGTGGTATCAGACATTCTGGTATCATTGCAGCTGATTTTCCAGGTCCAGGTTTAATAGATAGTATCATTAAATTAAATGGGATAAACGTTAATGAAAAAGAGATATTAATTTCCCAAATTTCTTCTGACTCTAAGCCATTGCCTGGAGAAAAGAACCGATCCAGCCAAAACTTTAGTATAAATAATTTACCCCCAGGGACAATCGGTTTAAAATGGATTATTGAACCTACCCAGGGAGAGACTTCTGACAGTATCTCTTTCAATATTATGGTCGATGTTTCTCTGGGTCTAGATCGTGTTAGTTGGAGCAATATTTCAAATGAGTCCAGGACTGCAGCAGATACAAATTCTAAATATTATATCGCAAATCCAAGTGGTGTGAATCACCCATTTACAGTAAAAGTATATGCTATCACCAATTAAATTTTTTAAAGGATTTCTTTATCCCTCCTTCGGCTTAAGAAGTTCAATTACCTTATGTATCAAAAGAGCAGTCTCTCCAGGTATGCTATATTAAAGGAAATAAATAATCCAGTGA
>NZ_JBNLYE010000561.1:0-1990 GCF_050172095.1 Bacillus sp. GMs2/2 | reverse complement strand
TCAATGATAATAGACTGAAAATTAAGTATAATGGTATAGGTCTTTCATTTACAAAAATAGGAGGAGAACGTATGTATATTACAGATCCGATTTATGGACCAATCTCTATTCGTGATAGAGATATGCTTCGATTGATAGATACAAAAGCATTTCAAAGGTTGACGCATATTAAACAACAAGGACATACTTATTTTTTACATGAGAACGCAATACATACAAGAGAAGAACATTCGATAGGTGTATATGTGCTAGTAAATAAAGTGATAGAACATCTTACTGAGATTGGTGACATACATTTATCGAAATATGAACGAAAGCTAGTATCTACTGTAGCCCTTCTACACGATGTTGGACATGGGCCATATTCACATTGTTTTCAGCAAATATCGGGTGAAGATCATGGTGAGTGGACGGTACGAATCATTCAAGAGGACGAAGAAATACGTACGGTTTTAAATCAAACACCTAGATTATTAGATGATGTAACGAAAGCTTTAACAGAAGATGGAGTTTTTCCAATTATAGATGAGCTCTTATTTAATTCATTAGGAATGGATCAATTAGATTTTTGGAATAGAGATTTATATTACTCATCGCTTGAATTAGAAGGTTTACAGATAGAAGAATTGATTGCTAACATGCGTTTAATTGACGGTAAACTTGTTATTGAAGAATCGGGAATCCCCTTCATCGAACAATTAATGAAAATGAAAGAAGGGCTTTACAATAATGGATTTGGCCACCCGTTTGTGATAGGAAAAGACGTATTGCTGCAAACAATTTTTAAAATGATAGAGGAGAAAAATCTTTCGTTCTATACTCCTGGACTTCAAAACTTCTTTCATAAAGGAGAGAAGTTAGAAGTAGAAGACTTTCTTCTGTTACAAGATGAAATGATTTTAAATGAAATACAGTGCTTTGCAAAATCAGATGATGTTGAAATAGTATCTTTAATTCAACTTTATGTTTCACCAACTAAAAGTTTATCATTTCAAAAAGGAGTGGAGGGTGATTTTAAAAAGGAAAATAACAATTTAGCGATAATAACTGAGAAAAAGGCGTACAGTTCATATGCAGGTGGTATTTACGTCCATAGTGAGGGGCAGTTAGAGGACATTTTAGAGAAATCAAATTTCATTCAAGAGATAGTAAAATTGCCTAAAAAAGAATATGCCTATTCAATTTGATTTGGTTCGAAAATAAAAAATGAATGAGATGGAAACGTAAATTTAGAGGAGGGAATAAAATACATGAAACATAAAATTGCTGTACTGGCAGATGTACATGGAAATGCAACTGCTTTAAAAGCAGTTATCGAAGATTCTATGAAAGAAGGTGTGACTGATTATTGGTTTTTAGGAGATTTAATTATGCCTGGTCCTGGATCGAATGATTTGTTTGAAATATTAGAAAGTATTAACGTTGATACTTATGTACAAGGAAACTGGGAAGATAGTTTTCTTGACGTTCTTAATAAAAATATTGATATTGATAACGCAACTGATATTTATGTTTCTAGATTAGTTCAGTATCAATGTGAAAACCTGGATGAAAACTATATTAAGCATGTTAAAAATTTACCATTACATATAACAAAACAGGTTAATGATTTATCAATCAGTATTAGTCATAATCTACAAAATAAAAATTACGGAGGAGATTTGTGGCCCACTAATAATCAGGAACAGTTTGATCGGCTATTTGATCGTGATTATGATATTGCGATTTACGCTCATACCCACCATCAATTGTTGCGCTATAGTAGCAATGATCAATTAATTATTAACCCAGGAACAGTTGGACAACCTTTTTACAAGTGGAATAAGCTAAACTCTGACTTGCGTGCTCAGTATGCAATTCTTGAAATTGATGAGGCAGGGATTACTGATGTGAGGTTTAAAAAGGTTTTTTACGATGTAGAAAAGGAATATAAAAATGCCATGAATAAAAATCTTCCTTACATTGATTTATATCGTGAGCTGTTAGAGAC
>NZ_JBNLYE010000560.1:0-1997 GCF_050172095.1 Bacillus sp. GMs2/2 | reverse complement strand
TTGCAACAAAAAATATTCCATTACTTAAAGTCCTCTTTACCCGTTATTTTTAAGTTTTTTCCATTCTGTATACCTAATATCGATCACTTCTTTTAATTTAAAGTAATTTTCCCAAGTATCTTGCACTTGATATAATGTATCACACTCTAAAAATACATCATCATAATCATCTAAATATAAACCTTTTTCAAAATCAAAATAATCTATTGCAAATTGATTCCCTTCATCATTTAACATGTCATCGCTTAAAACCCCATCCCAGAACATATAAACTTGAGTCCCAGTCATTTTTCTAAGCTTAAATTTATTAATTTCCTCTTCGGTCTCTTCTAAAAATTCATCACTAAATAAATTATTATCAATAATCCAACCTAAGAACATTCCAGTATGTACAAATGCTTGCTCCATCGGTAATTCTTGTGGGAAATCTCCTTCATAATGATATTTAGCTTTATCGTAAATTATTGTTTGGAACAAGATTCTCACTCCTATTTCACATAATATAATTGAGCTCAAATAAATAATTCTTTGATACACTTTTTAAAAAGGTAAGTTGACTAGACTCTGTGGGGTTTTTGCTTCCAAAGGCTAAGTCTATCGCTACTGCTCAAGGTTACATTGCACCATCATCACTCGCAGGCACTATCTCAAACCGGCTAAAATTCGATATGGGCTTTCCAGTATTATAAAACCTGTAAATAAAAACCCCTATAAGTTACATTCGAAGTTTGTATCTAATCATAAAAACGTCAAATGTTTCCTTCTAGGGGCTATTAATATTTATGATTAATAGAAAATCTAGAGTTTAATGTTTTTCCAACCAGAAAAACCAGATATAAACAATTAACCCCACTATAATCACGAAAATGAATAACTAACCTTGTTTATCCTAGATTCATATTAAAAAGAAAGTTTTCAAATAACTCCAATTCAAATTTATCCCTCGTCTTTAAATACTCTCTCTTTTTCTCAATGATTTGTTCTAACATTTCTTCTTTATTTAATAACAAGGCTAATCCAATAGCATTTTGTGCTCGCGTCCCATCAAATATTGTCCCTATTAATCCAGCCTCATCATCATCTCTTACACATAAATCAAATACATTTTCTATATCTACATACTTATCAATATATGGAATGAAATATTGTTTGATCTCTTTTAATATATCTATGGTAACAGGCAAAATATCGGTTTCCTTTTCAACACACCATCTTTTTTGCTCCCTATGGACTAAATTCCCTAACTCAACCCCAATCGTATAGGTTTCCTTTTTCTCTTTACTTGTTAAACCTTCATCCCATTGATTTTTCATATTTTCTAATTCGTCAAACCGAATTCCCACATCCACCGTCACATGAAAATCTTCTGGATGATCGATAAAAGCTAAATGCATACTAATTTTTCCTTTATCAAATTTTTTCACAAAACTTTGTTGTGTAATCCTAACTTTATAACCATCTTCTTTTAAGCTTTCACCTAGATTTTGCAGTAGCTTTAATTTTAATTCTTTTTTGTTCATATAATTCCTTCCGTTCTCTATTTTGATTTGTCCCACGAGGATTAGAAGATACATGTCCTATCCTATATATAAAGAAAAAGAGCCTATATTCGCTCTTCCTTCATATACACATTTAACAAATGCATCTTTCTAACCACTAACTTTTCTGGTGATATATTAATAGCCTCTAAAAGCAAACTGAATATACATGTATGTACCAACACCATAAATAACAAAAGCAACTATAGTAATTAGCCAATTTTCACGAGTTTTTTGTACATACTTCGAACATGCCCAAAAAAGAAGTAAAATAATTAATTGAATTGCAGTCACTTTTGAGACAGCAATTATAGTAGTTTCTGTAACAAATACTACCCATGTCCCGAACAACATCCGAATACAAAAAATAATCGCCCCAATACGTGTTTCAGTATATTGTTTATTTATATTTATAAAAAATATATCTTGCAACATAACAGTTAATGTTAATACAACTAC
>NZ_JBNLYE010000559.1:0-2000 GCF_050172095.1 Bacillus sp. GMs2/2 | reverse complement strand
TATCTACCAAAGTGCAGGACTTCACATCAGCAATCATTTTTGTTTTATGTATAAATTCTTCTGGAATATTTGATATTACAACCTCTAAATAATTTTCCCCATACTTTGTTATTAAATTTTTTGGGGTATCAATATCTAATATTTCACCCTTATCATAAATTGCTACACGATGACATAACATCTCAGCTTCTTCCATATGATGAGTTGTATATATGACAGTGATTCCTAGTTCTTCTACGAGATGGCGAATACAATTAAAAATATGGTTTCTTGATTGTGGATCAATTCCCACTGTTGGTTCGTCTAAGAAAATAACTTTTGGCTTATTTAACAAACCGATCACTAAATTAATTCTTCTTTTCATACCACCTGAAAATGTATCAATTCTCTTATGTGCCCAATCCTCAAGCTGTGCGAATTGCAAAGCTTCTTTTATGCGTCTTTTTTTCCTATTTCCCTTTAATCCATATAAATCGGCATAAAAAGATAAGTTATCATATGCAGTTAAAGTCGGGTATAGCGCTAAATCTTGAGGTACTACACTTACATTTTTTTTAATCTTATTCCGTTCAGTATACAAATCGTAGTTACATACTGTGCCATACCCTTCATCTGGCAGAGTAAGAGTAGATAGAATCGATATAAGTGTTGTCTTCCCAGCTCCATTTGGTCCTAGTAATCCTATAATTTCACCTTTACGGATATCAATGCTTAAATTCTTAATAACTGTATAATCTCCATATGATTTCTTAATGTTTCGAATGGAAATCATAGTATTTATATCAGTCATAATGTTTCCCCCTTCTTCTTGCTGTTACAATTTATTAGAAGTGACTCTTCTTTATCTCCATTAAAGCTTCAAGGTATTTATATCCATACTTTTCATCAGGTTCTAGATATGTGCCTTCTGCCCACTCATTCCAAGCATTAATAAATAAAAAGTCAGTGTCCTTACTATGTTGTAAAAGATACTTCTTAAACTTATCGGGACTAGCCCCCTCCATAATTAAAGCGCTTTCTTTTTTCCTTGGAGAGTTATCCCAATCTACAAAAGCCCCTTTATATATGTTTTCACGTTCTTTAATTTGACGGTTTAATATTCTTTTCCACACAAAATCATAACTTAAGTGAAAATCTTTTTTTTCTTGGTGTAGTGAATTTGTATTACCTATTAGTTTTTTTAAAGTGTACATAGGTTCAAACTCTATAGCAGCATCAAAAGGAAAATCTGATTTATCTTCAAAAATTGTTAACATTTCTACAAAGTGTATCCCTAGCAACCCTTCATATTGAGCCCATTTATTCCATAGACCCAACATTTTATTTAAGTTTGGTATAGGAGCTGGTCGGTAAATTACAAATATCGGTTTATCATTAATATTTAAATAGTTCTTGTTTTTAAAGAATGGTAAAAGATAATTAAAATGTTCTTTCCAATCAGACTCATCTCCATATTCTTGTTGCATTAATACTTCTTGGTCTTTCCCATCCCAAGATCTTGTCCAAGATTCATTTGCCCAACATAAGCAATATGGGAAATCAATTTCTTTACATTGATTTCTTAGTTCTAGTGGTTTTTCTAGTAATTTTTTCCCTTTGAACCAATAGTGATAATAGCAAAAACCATCTAAACCATACTGTTTTGCTAAGTTTATCTGCCACTTATGAACATCTAAATTTAACAAGTTGTAATAATAATCCCGTAATGGAGCCCTAGGCTGATAGTGTCCCAGAAAACGTGGTTTTGCTTTTTTTACATTGGTCCATTCTGTAAAACCCTTCCCCCACCATAAATCGTTTTCAGGTATTTCATGAAATTGTGGTAAGTAAAAAGCAATAGTCTTCATTAGTAAGGACTTCCCCCTTCCCCATATGCAGTTACGTACTTATTAATAAAAAACAATTACACAATATAAAACTCGATCTTTTAACATGTAACTATTTAATCTGATGTTAAATCTTGTCACAAAATAAGGCAAAAAGACCCTAATTATTGTAAT
>NZ_JBNLYE010000558.1:0-2002 GCF_050172095.1 Bacillus sp. GMs2/2 | reverse complement strand
GATCTAATGCATATAAGTATGATTCGAATAAAAAATAACCTTGTAGTTTAATTGCTTTTTTAAAATTTGCAACAGAATCGGTTAATTTGAAGCAGATTATATACATTTTCTTTAATAATTAATGATTTGAAGGCTGCTAAAGAAAGTTCAAACGATACTGATAAAAGATGTAGAACTCATTTTGAAAGACATCGCTTTTTAATAAGATTAGAACTTGAAACCATACCTTATATAGGAGGAATACGAAATGATGAAAAAAATCCCTCATAAACTACTCGCTGTATCAGCATTTTTAACTATAACAACTACTTATGCAGTCATACCACTAGAAACTTTTGCAATTGAAATTGAACAAACGAACACTGAAAATATGTCTCTTTCAGCAAATGAAGAACAGATGAAAAAAGCTTTGCAAGATGCTGGTTTATTTGCAAAAGCTATGAATGAATATTCTTATTTGCTAATTAATAATCCAGATGTGAGTTTTGAAGGAATAACTATTAATGGAAATGCAGATTTACCTAGTAAAATTGTACAAGATCAAAAGAATGCAAGAGCACATGCTGTTACATGGAATACACAAGTAAAAAAACAGCTTTTAGATACATTGACAGGCATTATAGAATACGATACAAAATTTGAAAATTATTATGAAACATTAGTAGAGGGGATCAATACTGGAAATGGAGATACTTTAAAAAAAGGGATTACAGATTTACAGGGAGGAATTCAACAAAATCAAAAGTCTGCAAAAGCATTAAAAGAAGAATTAATTCAATTAAAAAATGCTATTGGAGAAGATGTTAGAACATTTGGAAGTCATAAAGAGACATTGCAATCGATTTTAAAAAACCAAGGTGCTGATGTGGAGGCTGACCAAAAGCGTCTAGAGGACCTTTTAGGACAAGTAAAATATCAGAAAGACATAGAATCTAAGGGCTTAGACATGGTGAAAATCCCCTTTATTCCAACCTTGATTGCTGGTGGCATAATGATAGGTGATGCAAGAGGTAAGTTAGGTTGGCTAGAACCTGAATTAGCAAAATTGCGTCAGACTGTAGATTATAAAATAACATTGAATCGTGTAGTTGGAGTTGCATTTCATAATATTAGTGATATGCATAGTATGCTTGATAGTGCTATCACTGCTCTTACTTATATGTCTACGCAATGGGAGGATTTAGATTCTCAATATTCGGGTGTACTGGGACATATTGATAAAGCTGATCAAAAAGCTGATCAAAATAAATATAAATTCTTAACCCCTAGCTTGAATGCAGCGAAAAACAGTTGGAAAACATTAAAAACAGATGTTGTCACTTTGCAAGAAGGGATAAAAATTGCAGAGAAAAAAGAACAGGATTTTTTGAATCAGCTTCGTCCATCAAACGTTTTCTACTTTTATAAAAAAATTCATAACGCATACACTTTTGAAATAAAGACTGGAACAAATGCGCCAAATGCGTCTTATAAAGTTATGAATTTAACTAAAAACACTGTTCATAATATGTGGAGTGGAGGGGCTAATACTAACATGTGGGCTGATTGGCTTTCATTCAATCCAAATGATGAATTTGCGGTAGTAGCAGTAGTGGATGGTAAAGAATATGTTGTGTATAAAGACAAAGTCCAAAATATAATGAACTGAATCTGAAAGTAACGAAGTAATTGGAGCTGGAGAATAAACTAGACACCAAGCTAATTGAAAAATTGCAATGGCATATATCTCCTTATATCCTAGAATAATTTGCTCAAGAAAAAGAATTTGTTCAGCGAAAAAGTAAATATTGAACCAAGGAGTTAGTTGTCTTATGTGTATGGTTTTACCGAAAGGTTTCAAGTACATTACTCATACAATTATGTAGTTATCCTGAAGCATCTACAGGTGTTCTTATCGACCTTGAAGAACTACTTAGCTTCCTAAGTTGAGTGATTTTATGCAAAATTAAGTAAACGTTTTTGTACATAGATTAGTTGACATTTATATAGTTTTTTTCCATTT
>NZ_JBNLYE010000557.1:0-2005 GCF_050172095.1 Bacillus sp. GMs2/2 | reverse complement strand
TTCTATTATTATTCGTATACAGCATAACATAAAAGTTTTACCTGAAATTTTGAAAGCCTGTGAACAACTACAGCCTTTAGAAATTATCCTTACTATTAACGGATGTATCGATGATTCCATTGATATTGCACAATCTTACAATTGTAAAATTATCACATTAGAAGAACCGACAGAATCAAATAATTGTTATGTAATTGGTGCCAAAAAAGCAAAAGGTAAGTACCTCTTATTTTTAGATGCAAATTACAATATCCCCCCTTCCTTACTTAAACAATTTCTTCAACCATTACTAGATAAATCAGCTGACGTCGTATTAAATAATTTAGATGATTTTTTTTATCAAAAACAACAGCCCAATTTAGCAATGATTTGGCAGCAAGTTACAAATCATTTTTTTTATCGCCCAGATTTAAATATTAACTCCTTATTATTTCCTCCCTATGCAATGACAAAAGAAGTACTTGATGTAATTAATCCAGATAATTTATCAAATCCCATATTGGCACAAATGAAAATTATTGAACATAAATTTCGGATTTGCGATCAATTAAACATTCCTATCCCTCAAGTTCTCCCTTTTCCTTCAACTCAACTCATTCATTATCATCTTGAAGCCATTGCAAATTGGATAAGTAAAATGCAAGATCCAAGAGGAAACTATACCGATAATAATCGAAAGCGAGATATTATTTTAGGGCTTCAAAACGGAGAACAAAAATCCATTCCAAAAATAATTACAGGTAAAGAGTTTTATTCAAATACTTATGGAGATCAACAATTATCAGTTATCATCCCTGTTCAAAATGAAGAAAAAACGATTGAATCTGTCATTTTTGAGGTACAAAAATTAAAACCTTTTGAAATTATTGTTATTGTTAATGGATCAACAGATAAAACAGAGGAATTGGCGAAGAGTTGCGGTGCAACAGTTATAAGCTACGAAGAAGCACTTGGAAATGATACAGGACGTGCTGTTGGTGCCTTTTTTGCAAAAGGTGAAATACTATTATTTATAGATGGAGATTTCTTAATTTCTAGTCATGATTTATTACCATTTGTACAATCTATTCAAAATGGCACAGACTTAGCTTTAAATAAACTAGAGCACTACTATATGTATCGTCTACCGTATTCTATTGTCACCGCATGTAAATATGCTATCAACTTAGCATGTAATCGAAAAGATTTAGGTATGGGATCCACAATTGCTGTCCCTCATGCTTTTAGTCGAAAATGCATTCATACAATTGGGTTTGATTCACTTCTTTCACCAACCTTAAGTCAAGTAAAAACAATTGTAGCAGGCTTACATGTACAAAATGTCCATTCTGTCGACGTTGATAAATTGAATCGTGTTCGACCTGAAAAACACTTCTCTGAGGAAGGTTCCCTTTCATTAGCAACACAACAAATCATTGGCGATCATATAGAAGCAATTTCTTACCTCATCGAACAAAAAAGAGGTAAAGAGTGCTTCTAATTATACATCCTACCTACTAAATAATATATTATATCATTTTTAATATATGACAGAATAAAAAAGATGGGTTGTAACCATCTTTTTTATTTTTACATCAACTCAAAAGAAAAGTAGAAGGCAAGTTTTTCATTTCTGTATCTTCTTAAGAAGTTTGAAAAGAAAGGCTTGTTAATGAAGATTCAACACTTAAATCATCATTTAGTGCAATTGAGAAACATGCAACTAATGGTAAAGTAATAACAATTGATCCACTAGGATTAATTATAATTGTAGGACTTGTCCCACATTCGCCTCCACAATCTACTACTGCATCAATTCCACTACCAGGGGTAATTGTAATTTTAAGACACACATCTAAACAAACATTATTCGTAATACATGCCATAACTCTCCCTCCTTTCCTTTAACAATATATGCAGTTAATTAAATTCGGACACGACTCTCGTACTAATTTTTATAAATTAGATGCTATTTTACTATTCGTTTTATAGGCAATTAACGTTTGATTAAACTATCTAAATTAAC
>NZ_JBNLYE010000556.1:0-2007 GCF_050172095.1 Bacillus sp. GMs2/2 | reverse complement strand
CGATAAGAATAGAGGTAAACCTTTTAGTCAAAGGATATTAAAATTTATGCTGTAGAAAAATGACCTTCTCACAAGTGATTAAAAAAGTGTATAAACAAGGAGAGGAAAATGCATATGATGTTTTATGAGATTGTTTGCTTTTCTTGTAAGAATATATTTCGTGTTTACGAAGGCAGTGAAAAATATAAGCGATTTAAAGAAAAACCAAACGGGGCATATTGTTGTGATGAGTGTAGCCACAAAATTCAATTAGAAGCGATAAAGAATTTTTTTAGATAATTTTACAATTTCGATTCGGAAAAGTTTGACAATAAAAGTGTTATAAATTATCATATTAAAAAACTAATATTTAAGGCATAGAAGAGAAGAGTAGTTAAGAAAGAATATGTACAGAGAGCTCTGGTAGCTGAGAAAGAGCGGTATACATCTTAATGAAAAAAGACTTGGAGCTGCGCAAGGAACTAATTTATTTAGGGATGGTGCGACGGGTTCTCCCGTTATAGAGATAGGGTATAAGCATATTTTGCCGTACCTGAAGAGGTTAATATGGTGACATATTAACAAACTGAGGTGGTACCGCGAAGCTAACAACTCTCGTCCTCAAGATGAATAATCTTGGGGGTGGGAGTTTTTTTGTTGCATAAAACTAGAAATGAGAAACAAAAAAATAATTGAGGTGAGTAATATATGCATTGGGCGTATGAAGTAGCACATGAATTAATTAGGAAACATCCAAATAAAGAAACGTTTGTTTGTGCATCTGGAATTAGTCCGTCAGGTTCTGTTCATATTGGGAACTTTCGTGAAATCGTAACGACTTATTTCGTAGTAAGAGCACTTCAAGATTTAGGGAAAAAGACTCGTTTTATATTTTCGTGGGATGATTATGATAGGTTTAGAAAAGTTCCAAAAAATATTGATCCATCTTTTGCAAAGTATATTGGCATGCCATACTGTGATATTCCAGATCCGTATGGATGTCATAACTCGTATGCGGAGCATTTTGAAAAAGAGTTTGAAAAATCGCTTCAAGCATTTGGAATTGAAGTGGAATTTATTTATCAACATGATGAATATAGAAGCGGAAGGTATAATGAAAATATTTTAGAGGCTTTGTATAAACGAAAAGAAATATATGATATTTTAATGGATTTTAAAACTGGAGAGTGTAGTGAAGAAGAGCGAGAGAGCTTTTATCCAGCTACATTATATTGTGAGAGGTGCGGAAAAGATACAACAACTATTACACATTTTGATGAAGTATTAAAAACAGTCCGGTATGAATGTGAATGCGGAAATGAAAAAGAGTTATCCGTATTAAATACAAATAAAATGAAACTAAACTGGAAAATCGATTGGCCGATGAGATGGATGATAGAGGATGTTGTTTTTGAACCGGGCGGTAGAGATCATTCATCAGAAACGGGTAGTTATAATGTATCAAAAGAAATTGCAAGGAAAATATTCAATCGAGAAGCGCCTCATTACGTTGCTTACGATTTCATTGGTATTAAAGGGAATCATGAAAAAATGTCTAGTTCTTCAGGGAATAGTATTACACCAAGCGATTTATTGAAAGTGTATATACCAGAAGTAATTCTCTTTATGTTTGCAAAATACAAACCAGGCGCTGCTTTTCATATTGGGTTGGATGAAGATGTGATTCGTAATTATACAGAGTATGAGCGATTGAAAGATAGTTATGAAAATAAAACGCTCAAAAATGAAGATTTATTTGATGCAATTAAAATCTCTAGAGTTGATAGTGAGTTTAAAGAATATCCGAAATTTAATCAAGTAGCAGGAACGTTACCATTATTAAATTTTGATTCAACTATTTTACAGGGGATATTAAAGAAAATAGATAGGAGCTATGCATTAGATGAAATGAGAGCGATAAGTAATCGCGCAGAGTATTGGATAAGAAACTTTCAATCTGAAAAATTAATCGCGGTAAATGAGGAGAAAAATGCAGAGTTTTACTACACATTAGATGAAAGGCAGAAA
>NZ_JBNLYE010000555.1:0-2012 GCF_050172095.1 Bacillus sp. GMs2/2 | reverse complement strand
GAAAATTTATGAGCAAGGAAGTTGAAAAATATGACATTAACAATGGGCTTTATTGGATTTGGAAAGTCAGCTAACCGCTATCACTTACCTTATGTAAACACGCGTAATAATATAAAAATAAAAACGATTTTTGTACGTCAAATAAATGAAAAATTAGCGGCTCCATATAAGGAAAAAGGTGTTTACTTCACTACTGATTTGGACGAATTGTTGAATGACAAGGAAATTCAAGTGGTGACGGTCTGTACGCCAGCACATACGCATTACGAATTAGCGAAAAAAGTTATACTTGCTGGAAAATCAGTTATCGTTGAAAAACCATTTTGCGATACAGTGGAACATGCGAAAGAATTATTAGCTTTAGGACGAGAAAAAGATGTAGTAGTTATGCCTTATCAAAACCGCCGTTTTGATGGTGATTTTTTAGCTGTGAAGCAAGTAATTGAACAAGGATTCCTTGGTGATATTATTGAGATTGAATCACATATTGATTATTTCCGTCCTGGTTCAATCACTCATGAAGCTCCAAAAGAAGAAGGTTCATTTTACAGTTTAGGTATTCATACGATGGACCGTATGATTTCACTATTCGGCCGTCCAGATACGGTTACATACGATATTCGTAATAATGAAATGGAAGGTGCGGTTGATAACTATTTCGATGTTGGTTTACATTACGGAAATCAGTTGAAGATTAAGCTGAAAACGAACCATGTCGTAGCAAAAGATTATCCACGCTTTATCGTTCATGGAACAAATGGATCATTTATTAAATATGGTGAAGATCAGCAGGAAAATGATTTGAAAGCGGGGATTATGCCTGAGAGTGCAGGGTTTGGTGAAGATTCACCGATGTACTATGGAGTTGCTAAATATCGTAATGCAAATGGTGACTGGATTGAAAAACAAATTAAAACGCCGCTTGGTGATTACGGTCGTTTCTATGATGCCGCGTATGAAACAATTATAAATGGTGCACCAAAACTTGTGAAAGACGAAGAAGCGGTAACGAATATTGAAATCTTAGAAAATGGATTTGCTGCCCCATCACCTTCAGTTTACAAACTTAAGGCTTTACATTTGAATGAATAGAAGAGAGTTTGCAGTATAAAGGAGGTATGAAAATGGCAAGCGGATCAACACAAGTAAAATACCTCGGCATTTATCAAAAGATTAAACAGCAAATTTTAGACGGTGAATATAAAATCAACGAAAAAATTCCGAGTAGCCCCGTCCTTGCTGAAGAATTTGGTGTTTCAGCCCTTACTATTAAGAAAGCGTTGGATCTATTAGTTAGAGATGGCTACATTATCCGCCGGCGCGGAAGTGGAACAGTGGTGCAAGATTGGCGTCAACAGGAAAAGGCACGAATGATTCAAACTTTAACGGGTACGAAAGCTGTATACGGCAGTGAGGTAGAAAGTAAAATTATCGAGTTTGCGATTGTTGGGGCTGATGAAGTAGTTGCTGAGAAATTCGGAGTTTCAATCGGTGATTTCGTCTATAAAATCATTCGCCTCCGCATCATTCACAGCATTCCGACGATTATGGAGCATACATGGATGCCAATTTCGGTTATCCCAGGTGTTGAGGCTTCTGTTTTAGAGGAGTCGATATACTCACATATTCAAAATAAACTTGGTCTTGAAGTAGGGACATCTGTTGTCAGGGTTAAAGGAATTCGCCCAGATGATAGGGAAAAGCAGTTTATGAACTTAACAAATCAGGATTTCCTAATGCGAGTTGAACAAGTAGCTTATTTAACGGATGGACGAACTTTTGAATATTCTTATGCAGATCATCTCCCCGAAACCTTTGAGTTTGAAACAGTCATTACTGCAAAAAATTATAAAGAGATATAAAAATCGGTTGAGGCAAGTATTGTCTCAACTGCTCCTATTATACATTAATAGAATGAATCCAAGACTTAACATTTGATTTATAGAACTGTAAAGTTTAAAATTACAGTATAGTTTTTAGAAGTGAGTTGTTATCGTCTGTAAAATGTAGAT
>NZ_JBNLYE010000554.1:0-2013 GCF_050172095.1 Bacillus sp. GMs2/2 | reverse complement strand
TCGAACTTCGGGTTTAAAAAATCAGTAAGTCCAAGGGATGCTAAATGGTTTAATGATTGATAAATTGCTCTCCGAATCCGTTGTTTGGAAGCTTCTATGAACCTTTTTAATTCGGCATCTTCAGCTGAATCCCCAAGTTTTTTTTGAGCCAAATTCATAAAAATCTCTTTTAGTGAGGGAAAGCCTTGTTCCAACGTGTTATCTTGTTCATATTTATATAAATAATCTAGCATATCCATTAAATCTTTACTTCCACTTTCACTGGCTATTCCTAATTCAGACAAAAGAAAATGAATGGAATTTTGAAAATGATTAAAAGTATTTAAATGTTTTTCATTACGGTATTTTTCTTGTGCACTTGAATTACTATCCAATTTTAGTACCATATTAAGCGATTCTTGAATGTTTTTTATCGATTTTTCCAAACGAATTCGTTCAATGACTTTCCGAACAACTGTTAATACTTCAATCCGGTTAATTGGCTTAATAATATAGTATTCAACACCAAGCGAATAAGCTTCAGCAATTAATTCTTTTGATTCTACTTGAGAGACCATGATGATTTTCCCTTTAAACGAAGGTTTTATTTGACGGATTGTTTTTATTCCATCTTGAATCGGCATTAACAAATCGATAAATAAAATGTCTATATTTTTAAGGATTAGCATTTGTTGCTCTAAAGATAAACCATCCTCAGCTTCTCCTATAACCTCCCCAAGGTCTTCATCCTCGATAATTTGAGCCAACATTGAGCGAACCGCTTTTTCATCATCTACTATATAAAAATACATAGAATCACCCTTTCGAAATTATATGATCAATCCCTAATCTAATTATAAAAATTGATCCTTTTCCTTCGGTTCTGTCCTCAAGCGTAACATCACCTTCAAGTTGTTCGACCATTTCTTTAACATACGATAATCCGATACCTGTCGATGGGTTGCCTAAATCATCATATTTAGAAGTAAACCCAGGCTCAAAAATTGAATCTTTATATTTTGAAGAAATACCAGGACCATTATCGCCTATTTGAAATTCAACAAAATGGTGGTCTTTATTAATGTCAATTGTGATGGTTCCCATACCTTGGATAGCTTCTACAGCGTTTGTAACGATATTATTTATAATAGATAAGATTGTGTAAATATGATAATGAGAATGCACACCATCAATTTTATACACAAATTGGATGTCTTTCTCTAGCAACCGTGCATATTTCGTATTTGCCCGTATAATGATATTTACTAGTTCATGTACAGACATATAATCTGTAAAACTTTCATCAGAAATTAGTTTTGAAAGTCCAGCAAAAATACGTTGGTTATCCTTTTTAACGTCATGGACCTCACCAGCAATTTGTAATGCCTGTTGCCTTAAATCCCCAAACTGAAAATCCATCTGTTTGTGCTCAAAAGAGTCTAAGGTTTTATATAAATCATAGGATTTTTTTGTTATATTCTCAGCATCTTGTAATGTTTTTTTTAAATGAACAGCATCTTCATATAAATTAGAGATAAGCATGAGCATGTGTTCATTTTGCTTCTTTATATGTCTCTCCCTTGATTGCGCTTCATACAATTTCATCATATTGAAAAAGCTTAGAACTATAAAACTATGGGAACATGCGATAACAATAATCTCATTTATTGCCTCGGATGTGATCGATGTTTTTAATACGAAATATTGAATCATTAATTCCACACAGTCTGACAGTATTTCAATCATGCAACCAATAAAACCAATCATTAGTGGTTGATGATAAAAACGTTTGATTTTTGCTAAATGAAAGAGATACGAATAAGTAAAATAAAAGAAAAAACTAGGATAGTGAGTATGAAAAGCGGCTAGCCAATCCATATTTCCCTTTATAATGACATCCATTGAGATACGGAATACTACAACGACTATCGCTGTTAAAAAACCCGGTAAAAATGCTGGAATTCGTCGAAACAATAACAAAAAAAAGAAAAATGTTGGTGCGCCAAAGCTCATTCTAAATGTTTCATTTAAAGG
>NZ_JBNLYE010000553.1:0-2014 GCF_050172095.1 Bacillus sp. GMs2/2 | reverse complement strand
ATAATCTTCACTTCGCTTTTTTTATTTGCAATCCTTGTTCAATTTGCTCAATGCAGTATTTATTTCCACATTCTTCGCTTTTATTTAATCGGTTTCTCTGTTTTTAAGACAAATGAACTTAATGCAGGAACTTTAATTTTATTGTCATGGACAACATAAAGTGGTTTACTTCCCGCCTGCTTGCTGTCTACTAGTACTTTCCAAGGCCCTTTCGATGGAAGTGTTATTTCAACAGCTTCTCTATTTGCATTGTGAGCCACTGTAAAGTATTCATTTTTATTCCCCTCTATTGTATAAGCTACAGTATTTTTCGGAGCATCAATAAATGATACGTGTGTTTTTATTTGCTCTGCAGATGTCATTCGAAAAGCTGAGTACTTTTTGCGTAATTCTATTAAACCCTTCATATAATCTACTTCATTATTAAACGTTGCACGGCGCAGCCAATCCATCTGGTTAATTGAATCTGGAGATTTGTAACTATTATGATCACCGTATTTCGTGCGCATAAACTCTTGCCCTGCATGTAAAAATGGAATCCCTTGTGATGTTAATAAAATTGAAGAAGACAATTTGTGCATTTGTTTTCGCATTTCTTCACTGTCACCTGGATTAGTTAACTCAAGTTTATCCCATAATGTATGATTGTCATGTGCTTCCACATAAGTTAATACCTGTTCCGGATCTTGATAGGTAGACGAATTTGTATCGTAGTCAATACCTGCCGTAATACCTTTTTTAATACGATCTTCCATGTTTTCCTTTCCATTTATAAAACCATTTTCCTTTTCCTCAAATACACTACCTTTCAACCCATCACGTATATTATCGTTAAAATGAGCAATCCCTTTCATTTTCTCTGCATTTTTTTGATTTGCTTTCAGCTCAGCTGCAAGAGGTGTATTTAAATCCCATCCTTCTCCGTGTAGTATAATAGAAGGGTCAATTTGATTAACAGCTTTACGTATTTTATTCATCGTTTCATAATCATGAATACCCATTAAATCAAAACGGAATCCATCTAAATTGTATTCTTTTGCCCAATATGTTACGGAATCTATCATAAATTTCCTCATCATTTTTCTTTCTGAAGCAGTATCATTTCCTACTCCAGTTCCATTTGCAAATGTTCCATCTTCATTGTAACGATAATAATAACCTGGAACTAACTTATGAAAATTAGATTCAGCAGCATTATACATATGGTTATATACTACATCCATCACTACTCGAAGATTATTATCATGTAGTGTTTGAACCATTTGCTTCAATTCAGTTATTCGCACAGTCGGCTCATAAGGATTTGTAGAATAGGAGCCTTCTGGAACGTTGAAATTTTTAGGATCATATCCCCAGTTATATTGCGGTTCATTTAAAGTCTCTTCATTTACAGAAGCATAATCAAATATCGGTAAAAACTGAACGTGAGTAACACCTAGATCCTTTATATGATCAAGTCCTGTTTTTACACCTTCTGGCCCTTTTGTTCCTTTTTCTGTTACACCTAAATACTTCCCTTTCTGTTTAATACCACTTTCAGGTTGGATGGAAAGATCGCGTACATGTAACTCATAAATAATAGCATCTTCCGGATTTTTAAATTTTGGCTTTTTGTTTGCTTTCCATTTTTTCGGATTTGTTTCTTCTAAATTAACGACTGCACCTTTATCCCCATTTACAGAAGCAGCACGCACATATGGATCAACCGCTTCAGTCCACTTATCACCAATTTTGACCTTATACGTATAAAAGAGCCCTTTTTGGTTCCCCTTTAGTTCTGCTGTCCAAGTTCCCTTTTCACCTTGTTGCATGTTTATTTCAGCACCTATTTTATCGTTCCAGTTTTTATATGTAACTAACTTCGCTTCGCTTGCAGTAGGAGCCCATAAACGGAACTTTGTATGTTGCGGAGTATATGTATTTCCTAAATCGTTGCCACCATAATAAAATAAATTATCAAACTCTTCGCTACGAATGACTTTACCAATTTCAGTATTCGTATCAGCTAAGTTTT
>NZ_JBNLYE010000552.1:0-2020 GCF_050172095.1 Bacillus sp. GMs2/2 | reverse complement strand
TAGGTTGGCCCGTCATATTTTCATTGTTATAAATTTCAATTTTCCCCTTAAATTGCGGTGTACTATTTTCTTTTAGTTTCCAAGATACATTTAATTTTTCATTTTCATAATATATAGATTGGATATCAAAATCTAGTTTTCCTATTTCAGGTTGAGTAGGTTGATTTAGCGTGAATATTTTTCCTGCCTCAATAGTAGACTGCGTATTACCTCCTGCTTTGACCCATACATATTCTGAAGTAGATCCTCCATCATATTGATAAGTATTATCATGCGTTCCAGAAATACTTTGATTATTCCAAGAACTCCATTGTTTATCAACTAATTTTCGGCTATAACCATTTTTCAAGCGCGCTTCTCGAACATTCTGTCCACTATCAGCCCAGTCTTCTTGAAACATTCCTAAACCATGATTAAATGCAACATTAGCAACCGGAAAGTCCATAATTGCAATTTGATGCCATTTATTCTTTGTTACATCTTTCATCCATTGTCCAAATTTAGTATGACCATTTTCTTGCCATGAACGCATTGTCATTGTGTACCAATTGTAGTCTTTCCAACCATAAGTTGTTTGAACCTTCATTCCTGTTCCTTCTCCTCCAAAGGGTCCAGCTTGCGAATTCGGAGATAAGTATTCGGCCTTTATTGCTTCTTTAGAGGAAATTGGATCCCATAAGGCAAAATGTAAAGTACGTTTTCCATTTTCATCAAACCCACTTTGTTGTTGAAAACCAGCATATCCTCCAGCTTCACCACCTGCATTCCAGTTGTGTACAGCCCAGTACGTATAAGGTGGTGTCTGAACTGGTGACCAGTCTATACTAATAATATCTGAGGCAGGTATATTTTGGGGACTCACATAAACTGCTGGAGCAGCTGAATGTGTTGCAGCTTTAGTGTGCAAAATAGACGTTCCAAACATAGAAAACATGCTACATGCTGCGGTAATTATAATAACTTTATTAAATCTTTGCTTTGTTTTCTGACTAATCACTAATCTACATCCTTTTCTAATTTTTATTATTGAATACTAACGTAGTAGAGAAATCTATCAAAATTCAAACAACATCCAGTAATTCTTTAAAATACTGGATGTTGTTCTATCTTTACATCTGATTCTTACATATTAATTGATTGTAATTGCTTTCCATAACGATAGTGCAAATATCCAATTCGGGTCACCATTTCCTTGATGATTTTGAACAGCTTCATACACTGTCCCTTGATGTTCTACTTTATCGCCCTTTGTATATGCCTTCTTTGGATCCCATTTTTCATAAGATACATTTTGATCTTTGGTTTTTACAAGAAGAATTTCACTTTGGATTGATGTATTTCCAGCTGCATCTACAGCCTTCACTGCATATTTATATTCCTTATTAACTGTTAAGTTTTGATCAGTAAACGTCGTTCCTTGTACCGTTTGAATCAATTGTCCATCGCGTAATACCTGATATTCTTTTACACCTACATTATCTGTAGAAGGATTCCATTTTAGCTCTACACTGTTAGAAGTAAGGTTGCTTGCATATAATCCTTGTGGCTGTGTGGGAGCTTCTGTATCTGGTTTCGGATTAACAATTTGATTTACTTTCTTCAGACCTTCCTTTGTAACTTCGTACATGGCTTTTTTTCCAAAGCTCTCTTGTTTACTATTATCTACATTTGTGAGAGTAGCTCTATGCACACCTTCTAGATGTGTTAACTCAATATAATCTCCTACTTTGACTGAAACTTTTTGCGATTCAGCATTTTGTTGTTTATTTCCATAAATGTCTTTATTGTATACTACTTTCCCTGATGCATTTTGTACTTTAATACTCGCATATGTTTCATTAAAATAATGATGCGGTACGCCTGCTTTTAAGTCTACTTGCATTTCTTCTGTCGATTTATTGAAATTAATTTTAGCAAACTCGAAATCACTAATCCCTTTCAGCGACCATGCAAACTGGTTTCCTTCTAAAATATTATTTACATTAGGCATATCTGGTTTAATTGGATTAGAATCCGTACT
>NZ_JBNLYE010000551.1:0-2033 GCF_050172095.1 Bacillus sp. GMs2/2 | reverse complement strand
AAAGTGAATTTGTTTGTTATAGTTAATTTAGCAGTAGAGGTAGGAAAGGAATGACGTATGTAGATATGTCTATAAATCAAGACTTACAAATTAAAGAGAATAATATAGTTTCTAAATCAAATACCTTGATAGAAGCTAATTCACGTTTGAATTTAGTTGAACAAAAGATGTTACTTTGTTTGGCAAGTAATATTGAACCCAATGATCGGGATTTTAAAACATACACATTTCCAATTAAACAATTTCATGATCTACTTGGTTTGAATGGATCTACTAAATATACAGAGTTAAGTAAGATTACAAAGGAACTATTATCAAAAGTAATAGAAATTCGAGCAGGGGAAGAATTAATACAAGTATCTTGGCTTTCTTCAGCAATTTACAATAGAAATAAAGGTACAATTGATATGCGTTTCGATCCTTTATTAAAGCCATTCTTATTAGAATTAAGTAGCAAATTTACAAGTTATAGATTGGCTAATGTTGTTAAATTAAAAAGTACATATGCCATACGTATTTATGAATTACTCAAGCAATATGAAGATTTAAAAGAACGTACAATTAGTCTAGAAAATTTAAGGTATTACTTAGATGCGATGGATGTATACCCTAACTATGCAAATTTCAAGCAACGTGTGTTGAAGCCCTCTCAAAAAGAATTAAACCAAAAAACAGATATTTCATTTGAATTTGAGGAAATTAAACTAGGTAGGAAAGTACAAAAAATTAGATTCATCATTCGTTCTCAGAAAAAGAAAGATTCTGATTTAGTTCATTTTGAAAAGAAATTAGATAAGTTTCAGCAGCCAAATACATTCGAACAAAAAATTAAAAGATTTGAAGAACGTTGTAAAGAAAAGGTGTTTCCTAAAGTGTTTGAGAAATGGGAAGAGCATAAAGAAATTGTATTAGAGATAATTGAGGATATACGTTTTCGCTCAGATATTGATTCGCCGATCGGTTATGTAGAATTTATTCTAAATTCTCGCTTAAAAGAACTTTCCGATAAAAAAATATTAAACAACAGTAGTCAAAATGAAAAAGAGTCTAATAATAAGTTACTAGAAATTGATACGATTATAGATTCCGTTATTAGTAAATATTCAACAGCTACAGGGGCTATAGCTACTTTTTTAGTTAAAGATACAGCAATTGAGGAGTTAGTGAGAGTAGTTTCATTAGAGGAAGCTGAAGCTATTTGGAAAGAAAAAGAAGAGTTTGTTATGGATAAAATTTATGGACTCATTAAGAGAAATAGAAATAAGAAAAGATATTAGTGTTACATAAAAGTTTTTTCATTTCGAAAGAATTTCTTAAGTGTTGAAATTCTCTAAAACTCAATGTATTACATTTTTGTATTTTCTCACTTTGTGAAGTTAAGAAAATATCATCAATTCTAAAAGAACCTGAACTCCAGTAGGTTCTTTTTCTCATTTTAGCCAATAAGACCCCTTTCTCAAGGGGGATGAATCGGTTTCTAACCGCAAGGACTGCGGGGATTAGGAATCCATCACTTTTAAACGAAGTGAAAGTGGGGGGAATATTATATCACTATCAGGATTAGGGTGTAAATATGGTATATGTTAGTGTGTTTTTTGATTTCTATGACTAATTTAAATACAGGTATGGGTTATTACCGGCATTATGTAAAAAGTAAAACCGCCCATCAGGACGGTTTTACTTTTTACATAGTTTTTGAAAGTTGAAGATTTTTTCACTGTCGCTATTTTTTTAATGAAACTAGAATTGTAATTAAAAGAAAAGCAACAAAAGCTAACATGGGAATAGTTATAAAACCAAACCAATTTAAATAATCCACGTTACAAGGAATTAATTCTTTACAAGATGTAATCTTTGATAAAGACGGTATTTTTTGAATAAGGATATGATAAAACGACATTAATAAACCCATTATTGAGAATGGTAGTATATACAACTTTGCCTTTGGATTTTCTGTATAGATTACCATGAAAATTATTATTACTAAGGGATACATTAAAATCCTTTGATACCAACATAACTCACAAGGAATA
>NZ_JBNLYE010000550.1:0-2062 GCF_050172095.1 Bacillus sp. GMs2/2 | reverse complement strand
AAAATAAGGTGAACTTGCATTTACATAAATGAAAAAATTTTAAAAATGTGTGTTTTCTTTAAAAATAAGCATACGAAATAAACCCTAACGGGTTTTATTTTTTTACTTATACAGCTTTCTTTTGCTTTCTAAATTCACTATATTCATAGATAACACCCATGATATCAAAGACAGTCTTCTTCTCATATCTGTGAGATTTTCGCCCGTTTTTCTGTAGAAGGCGGAACAAGCGGATCAGAAGCTTTGTTATTTCTTGGGTGTTTTCTATGGCTTGATAGAGGAGAAATAGATGATCTTGAATCATTCCAATCGCTTTATATTCACTTAATTCCTTTTGTTTTTTCTGTAACAAAAATTGGCGCATTTTAAACATCGTAGAAGAACATAAGAAAATAGCGATGAGTTTCCCGTATAATTGGCACTCTAATCTTTCTACAATGATCTATATCGAACAATGATTTCCACGTCTTAAAAACAATTTCTATCTGCCAACACAATGTATATAATTCATATACCTGTTCCATCGGAACCCATTCCCAAGGTGCATTTGTTACATATACATTTAATCCCGCTACTATTTTACTTTTCTCGGAGTATGTTCTATTTTGGGACTTTTCTTTTTCAGCAATTTTCTTTTGGCGCTTTTGTAATTATGCTTCTGTTAATCGATGGAAAATGATACGTGAAAATAGTTGCTGTTTATCACCAACATAAGCTTACTGATATTCTGCCGTTTCTCCATGTTTGAGTTGCTTTAAAATCTGCAGGACATTTATTTGTATGTATTCCGATTGTTTTTTTATTGAACCATTTTTAAAGTATTCTGGACTTAGGTTTTTTACATATACGTTCGTATTTAACTTTAACCGAGAAATATAATAGGTACCCCATTGATCCATTTGATCTAAATCCTCTAATGAAAAATAACCTAAATCACGAATACATAAATCACCTGGTCGTAAGGTATCTAAACACTCAGTACCAAATGTTTTATCATTATTTTTGCCGGGTCCCACTTGGAAATTAAGAAATTGCCCACTATGTAAATCATATTCTAATTGAATTTTGATACCGACTGTTTGAGCACAACCTCCAGAGCCTGGATATATATGTTCTAAAGTATTGGGTACTTGAAATACTGTGGCATCCATGATGCGAATGCGCTCAAAATAGGCAAAAAGTTGGTTGGAGATTTGTGTTTGTTCACAGATTTTTTGCTGTAACAATAAAGAAAAGATATGTTTAAAAAATAACACCGCTTTTGCGTTAAAACGCTTATTTAAGCCCTCAGGGCTAAGGAGAGTACCAGTGGCCGCATGAAGTCTACTACATAATCGAACTAAGGGATCGCTTGCCACTCGTTGACTAATCCAAATACAAATCGTAGCTAAATCTGAGCCAGAAAACTTACGTTTTCGTTTTATAAATTCGATGTCTCTTGCCAGTTCTTCTAAAAATGCAGGTGTGATGTATCGTTGTAATTCTTCTGCAAATGGTTCTAATTCATCTTGAATTGAGAGATTCATAAAAAACGTCATCCTTTCTTATCTAGCTTGTTAAGAAAGAATAACGTTTTTTTGTACTTGAGGTATGAAAATTCTTAAGTTGATGGGCATGTATGGTGACCCCTATTTGAAGAGTTTTTTACATAGTTTCAGAAGAAAATAAAAATCGAATATTTTTCACTTTAGTAAATAAATATACATACAATATATTTGACATGAAATTCACTTCTATAACTGTTACTTGCAAAAAAAGGGCGCTTCTCTTTTTGAGAAACGCCCTTTTTTTGCAAGTAAGTAGTACAACAACTAAACAATTAGATTTAAAACTCTTATTACATGTATAAAAAGAGTATAACATATCTTAGGTTTCTTTGCCCATCCCCGAAAAAAGAGATTAATACAAATTATTTCAAATTAGTGATGGTACAGTTTTGTTTTATCTGAACCATTTGGTGCTGGTAAAACAACAATATATATAATAACAACTTGTTTTAGTCTATTTGTCCTCACCGCACATGGCCATCAACTTAAGAGAACAACTAATAGGGGTCACCATA
>NZ_JBNLYE010000549.1:0-2067 GCF_050172095.1 Bacillus sp. GMs2/2 | reverse complement strand
TAATTTTCCAGTCAAATTTTTAAATAGGTATAGGACAGGCCTTGTACGTAATATTCTTAATTGAATGCTATACATAATGAGGTGAAAGAATGAATAAGTCTTACTTATTAGATAATGAAGGAATGAGAACGAGAACCGACATACCGGATTGGGTTGCAAAAGAATTTGAGATTTTTTCAAATGTTGTGTTAGAACCAACTTTTCCATGTTATTTCGGTTTAACAGCTTTGAAAAAGAATGAACTTCGTTATTCATTTCTTTCTCATAATGATTGGAGTCATTTGCCGCATACAATGTTATCTTTTTTAGACTTAATGAAAGAGAGACCGATTGTAAGAAGGGGCTTTTTCCTTTTTGTAGAACCGGAATGTGAAGAACGATCACTCGAATATTACCGTGATTCTTTTTGGAAAGTGTTACAGTATTTACATGAAAACGATAATCAAGCATGGCCAAAGCAAATTCCTGAAGACCCAGACCATTATTTATGGGAATTTTCATTTGGTGGTGAGCCAATATTCGCATTTGGAAATGCGCCAGCTTATAAACAACGAAAAACTAGACATTTAGGGAATTCTCTCGTTATTGGGTTTCAGCCACGCACTATTTTTGATGGATTAGAGGGAGATCGTCCTAAAGGAACATATTCAAGACAAATGGTCCGTGAGCGAGTTGAAAAGTGGGATCAATTGCCGAAACATCCTAACATTAGTCATTATGGTGACCCAGAGCATCGTGAATGGAAACAATATTTCATAGGAGACGATGTAGAGCCAATAAAAGGGAAATGTCCTTTTATTCATAGGAGAGAAAAGTAAGAGCCATCATCTAGATGGCTCTTTTGTATATTTTGGATAAAAAAGGGTATTTTATTATGAAAGCTAGTCTATTTTTTAAAATTACATCATTAACTAGTAGTAAAGAGAGTAGAAAGGATAGAGCGATGATTGGAGCAATTATACAGCAAATCGTATTAGGTATATCATTAGCTGCGCCAGTAGGGCCGATTAATATTGAAATGTTAAAACGAGGAATTGAACGTGGGTTTTGGCACGCTTGGGTTGTTGGAATTGGTGGAATGACTGCAGATGTTTTATTTATGCTTCTCATTTATTTCGGTTTATCTTCTGTGTTTATGTATACATATGTACAAGCCTTCATGTATTGCACGGGTTTTTTCTTGTTATTTTATTTAGGATTTCAAAGTGTAAAACAAGGAATTTTCGAATCGAATATGGAATATAAAAAAGAAGAGGTAGGTGGCCTTAAGCAATCGTTTATGGCAGGATTTTTAATTGCGATATCCAATCCATTAAATCTTGTTTTTTGGTTTGGTATATACGGAAGTACACTTAGCTCATTACTTACGAAGGTAACGAAACAAGAAGCTTTTTTGTACAGTCTTTGCATTATTGTTGGTATTATTTTATGGAATTTAAATATTGCTTTTTCTGTACATTTTGGAAGAACTTTATTAAAACCAAAAGCGCTTGGCTACATAACAGCCGGAGCAGGTATTATTTTAGTAGGTTACTCTATACATTTTGCATACAAAGCTTTACAGTTGTTCACATAAGATTGAAGGGGAGATTTTTATGTATCGAACCACTATTGACGGAAAAGAAATTATAATTACGTTAGCGCCAAAAATCCGAAAAGAAATTACTGATAGAAATCCACTATATGAAGCGGTATTTCATAATGCTGCAAGATTGTTACAAACAAAGCAACCGACGTTTGCAGTAAATCATGAAATATTTGGGCTCATTATTGGAGAAGTGCAAAGAGGAGAAGTAACAGTGTTTGCAGTGGAACATATTATTCCGAAGCAAAATATATTTGGATCAAACAATTTTTTCTCGGCAATAGAACAGCAGGCAAATTTGTAAAGTGAATAGAATAAGAATAGAAAAGAAATAGTCGTAACGATATGTTGCGGCTGTTTTTTTGGAAAAGGGGGAAATAAGATGAAGAAAGTGGGGAAAGAGTTCTTTTTACAACATGATATTGTTATTATGTATAGCATTCTATTTATTTTCATTATTATTTTAAAAATGCAATTTTTTA
>NZ_JBNLYE010000548.1:0-2086 GCF_050172095.1 Bacillus sp. GMs2/2 | reverse complement strand
GGATGACAAACCCATATACATTTCTGTATGAAAGCTCTGAAAACAACAAATTGGTAGATAAACATCTCTCTATTATAAAAAAACACCTCTTGGATGCAAATATTCCGTATCGAATGGCTTCATCTTCAAGTAAATTTACAGAAAGTAACGTAAATGTATTGAAATTAAGTGAATATAACGAACTTACGAGAGCACTCGGGTACCAACATGAAACGATTGAAAAAGAAGATGAAATTTTACTAATCCCTGGGAGGGTGTCACAAAAGCAAGAATTTAAAAATGATGACTATAAAAAAAATATTGAAGTCATTCAAGGAGATTGGACAAAGACATTTCGTGTGAAGAAAACTGTAGAGAATTTAGTTTTACCACATGATTCTAGTAGTATTTATATTGCTGTTCAAGATCATGTGTATGATGAAATTCCTCTGACGAGTAATCCAGAGGATAAAGATATTCAACATCGTACTTACGGATTTGTTGTAGATGATTGGATAAGAACGAAAGAGATTTCAAATCAATTAAAGAGTATATTCGATAAAGATCTTAGGGACAGTGATTTCTACTTTGGAGCTTTAACATTAAACTTGTTGGAGGCAAAGCAAAAAAATGGTTTATTACTTATGGCAAGTGTTTTAGTCGGAATCGTTTTCTTTACATTTGCTGCTAGTTTTATTTATTTCCGATTATACACTGATTTGGACCGTGATCAACAACAATATAAAATGATTTCGAAAATGGGATTAAGTAAACAAGAGTTAAAAAAAGTTGTAACGAGACAGTTATTATTAATGTTCTTCTTACCGATTGCTGTTGCGGTGATTCATACTGTAGTAGCGTATACGGCACTGCAACAATTAGTTAGTTTTTCTATTTTAAATAGCTCGATTTTTATTTTAATTTCATTTATATGTATACAAGTTTTATATTTCTTTATTACTCGTTGGCGTTACCTACAAAAGCTTTATAAGACTATGGAGCAATAAAGGATATCAACTAATAAAATTACAGAAAAGCATGTAAAAAATGATATGAATTATGAAAGGAACCGTGATGAAAAGAACTTTAACTATTTTTATGTTAACTATAATACTTTTAATAAGCTTTAGTTCATGCTCTAAAAAGGATAACTCATTTCCTGCAAACGGTGTATTAATTATTGGAGATGAAAATAATATTTCACCAATTATTAATCGTTATCAGGAAATTACGAAAGAAAATGAAGTGTTTTCTGTGAAAAAAGGTGAAGTCGGAAATGGACATGTATTAATTTTAAATGAATCTACAGCACTAGCACTGATTAAAGAAAAAATTTTTCATAAACGAGGTAATGGCTCCAATTATATTTTAGATACGTTACCAAAATTCCCAAAAGAAGGATCACTATTGTTTACAAATGAAGACGAAAAGACTATGAAAAGTATTAAAATAGAAGGAAATGAGATTCCTGTTACATACGATAGTGACACTTGGATAGGAAACACTCGTAAATATCCAACGCAATCGTATGTGATTGTAGCAAAAAATAGCGTATATAAGGAAATAAAAGCAAATGAAACGAAAATGCACCTTCTTCAATTAAAGAGATCTTTAGGCGATGAAAGACCTAAAATGTCGACAGATAATACAATGGTTAATGAAAATGTCAAAGTAAAAAAGCTAATTAAAGGTTTGGAAGGAGAAGTATCTTTTCAATTTGTAACGATTGGCGAAAAACCTTAAAAAAGAGTTCGGAGTTGATAAAAATTTCATCAGCTTCGAACTCTTTTTAGTCTATAGACAAATCAATTACTATGCTTTACATTACTTCATTTAATCGAGTCTCGTTTGTTTCCTCAATCCCATTTGAATTTTGAACTGAATTATTTTGGGCTTCTTTTTCTTTACGAGCCTTTTGTAGCATTTCAAGGATGATCCATAAGGGAACACCTTTATCCTTTAACATCTTCCATAAATCTAATTCATTAAATTTATGTTCAGGCTGTTTCATTTCTTTTTCAGATGAACGAATATCAAACTTGATAGGATCATTTATTTTCTTACTTTCAAGTTTAGTAGAAGAGATAGTATTATGCTCAAGAGTAGA
>NZ_JBNLYE010000547.1:0-2086 GCF_050172095.1 Bacillus sp. GMs2/2 | reverse complement strand
GTAAAACAAGGGGATGTTATCGGATTAATTGGTAAAAACGGTGCTGGTAAATCAACGTTACTTCAATTAATAAATGGAAAGATTGAGCCTTCAAAAGGGATTGTTGAATGGCAGCAAATGAATATGACAACCGCATATGTTGAGCAAGAAATAGAATCTTTTATTAGTAATGATGTAATTGCAAAAGAAGCAGAACTTCTTGCGAAATGGGGCGTGCCAACGAACGATTTTCATACTTTAAGTGGTGGTGAAAAGCTGAAAATTCGATTAGCAAAAGGATTTGCTGAAAATCCTAATGTCTTAATATTAGACGAACCGACAAATCATTTAGATGAGATCAGTACGGGATTTCTCATTAAACAAATAAAAAACATGAAAGGTACAGTTATCGTTGTATCACATGATCGATATTTTTTAGATGTTGTCGCAACAAAAATATGGTCAATTGAGGACAAAAAATTAATTGAGCATAGTGGTAATTATACGAGCTACATGAAAGCACGTGAGCATAAAAGAAAGACGCAGCAGCGTGAATATGAAAAGCAGCAAAAAAAGATAGAACAAGTAGAAACACATATAAAAGAATTGAGTTCATGGTCACAAAAGGCACACGCGCAGTCTACAAAACAAGAAGGTGTGAAAGAATTCTATCGTGTAAAAGCGAAGCGAATGGATGCACAAGTGAAGTCAAAACGAAAACGACTCGAAAAAGAGCTGGAGAAAACGAAAGTAGAACGTGTGAAAGAAGAGTATTCAGTTGAGTTTTCTATTCAAGCGAACAAAAAAGTAGGAAAACGCTTTTTAGAAGTGAAGCAATTAAAAAAAGACTTTCATGGGAAAGTATTATTTGAAAACGTTAATTTTACAATTCAGCACGGTGAGAAAGTTGCGATTGTTGGACCAAACGGTAGTGGGAAAACAACATTACTGAAGATGATTATGGGAACGGAAACTGCTGAAGGAGAAATATGGATTTCACCATCTGCAAACATCGGCTATTTAACACAAGAAGTTTTTGATTTACCGCTTGATAAAACACCAGAAAATTTATTTTTTAAAGAGACGTTTGAAGAAAGAGGAAAAGTCCAAAATTTAATGAAACATTTAGGATTCCAAGCGTCTCAATGGAAAGAGCCGATTGAGCATATGAGTATGGGAGAAAGAGTAAAATGTAAGCTAATGGCTTATATTTTAGATGAAAAAGATGTACTCATTTTAGACGAACCGACGAATCACTTGGATCTACCTTCACGTGAACAACTTGAAAATACATTAGCTGAGTATAACGGAACATTAGTAATTGTATCTCACGATCGATATTTTCTGGAGAAAACAACTAACACAAAACTCGTGTTTTCAAACAATACGATACAAAAGCAGCTAGAAGAACCTACTAAAACAAGAGATGATATTGAAGAGCTACGTTTAACGTTAGAAACAGAGAGACAAGAAGTATTAGGGAAATTAAGCTTTTTAACTTCTAAAGACAAAGAATATAAAGCACTGGATGAACGGTTTATGGAACTTACGAAGCAGATTAAAGAGCTATAACGTAAGTAAGGGGGATTAACATGGGAGAAGAGAGATTCACTAAGTTATTTAAAATAGATTGTGGAGATATATACTTGCAAGAATTTACGGTCAAAGATGCAGAGAGTATTTATAAAATAGCAAATCAACCGGAAATAGCAAAATTTTTACCAGACTGGAAATCAACGAAAGAACAAAGGGTGGATTGGATTGCAGATTATGAAATACCAGCAAACAAAGCATTTCTTGATGCAGTGAAAACTACGAATAACATAGATAATCATACGTTAAAGCTAGGAATATTTAAGAAAGCTACAAATGAACTCATTGGATGGTGCTGCACAGGTATGAAAGAAGAACTCCCTTCACCAAACAGAGAGATAATGTATGCTATCTCAAATGAATATCAAAATCATGGCTATGCTACAAAAGCGACTAAAGGTTTAATTGACTATTTGTTTAAAGAAACAAATTTAAATGTCCTTAACGCAATTGCTTTAATTAACAATGTAGCAACAAATAAAGTTATTGAAAAATGTGGGTTTATTTATTTGAG
>NZ_JBNLYE010000546.1:0-2088 GCF_050172095.1 Bacillus sp. GMs2/2 | reverse complement strand
AGCTTTATTCTTTCTGAGGATGAGCAAGAGGAAGATATGTATCAGGCTAATATTGATTCGGATTTTAGTAAAGTAAAGATTGCAGAAGAAGAGAAACCGGAAAATCGAAAAAAAACTAAAATGGAATCTGGTAGGGAAGTATGGCCTCGTGATCCGAAAAAAGCTAAACAAGCTATTAAACAGGCAGAATTTAAATGTGAAATAGATGACACACATGAAACATTTGTATCGGAAGCCAGCCGAAAAAATTATATGGAGGCCCATCATCTAATACCGTTAAGAATGCAACATGATTTTGAAAATAGTTTAGATGTTGTTGGAAATATAGTTAGTATATGTCCGAACTGTCATAGGTTGATTCATTATGGAAGAGACAAAGATAAGAAAAAAGTTTTAGAACTTCTCTTTGAACAAAGAAAAGATTCTTTGAAGAAGTTCGGTATTGAGGTATCTCTCAAAGAGCTATTTGGATACTATGGAATTCTAAAATAAGAATATTCATAGCTATAGTGAAGGTAGAATGTTTCATACTTAAACATAGCTATTATTGTGATGGAAATTTAAATTTCGTCTTTTGAAAGTATCAATAATTTGTATTATTTTTATAGGGTTATATATTTTTCTTTTGCTCTGCTGTATAGCAGAGCTCTTTTTTTTTGTCGTACAAAAGCCACCTATATATGTGAAGTGCACCCCAATTGTTAGGCTGTGTCTAACAATTGGGGTGCACTTCAGTCCTGTCGGGCGGCTTCTTTTAATTTATATTCACCAATTCATTAAACTTAAACTTAGTATTCAAACCAAAGGCATCTGTACAATATATAGTTTTCGTCATCGGTTCAATATGTAATACATTTATGTACATGTCTTGCACCATTCCATCACGATAGTATGAGATATGTATTTCTTCTTCCTCGTGAAAAGATTGCATTAACGCTCTTTCTATTCGTTCCATAGTATCTTGTGTTAAAAAAGGTTTAGGTACTTTATATTGTTCCTCAAACATTCTATGTATTTCCTCGTATTGCTCCGGTATTGAAGCCGTTTGTTATCAAGACCTAATTTGTTAAAAGTCACGAAAATTAAAAGATGATACATGTTAGTCATGACTAACATGTATCATCTTTTATCTCTCATTATATTAGAATTTATAATTTATCGAGAAAGAAATTTTAACACTAGATGTACCTGTTCCGGCTCCCACAATTGCAATGGAATTTATATCATTCATCGTAATGGATCTACATTCACCTGGTGCAACTACAAATCCTCCAACAGCTGTTCCGTTTACAGTGAGAGCAGCTGTTGGTCCAACTCCAACTGTTCCGTTATTTTCCACCATAATTGTCCCATTTATTACAAAAGTAGTAGCATCATCCCAAATAGGTAAAGCGGTACCGCCGGTATCATCTAAAATAATAGTGCAACATACAGCATCATTTACACAGCATAATTGTTCAGTGCAGCAATTTCCTATTTGCGCCAACATGAACCCCTCCTAAATTTATGAACAAGATACACTATTATATGTTTGATTTTTCTATTTTGTTTGGACAATTAAATTTACGGTTTAAAAGAAGTTTTGTTAGAGATACATATTACGAAACCCTAATGATTGTTAAGGCAGCTCCAACCGATCCTCCAATCGACAGAAGTGTAGCAACTAAAAGAATACTACTAAATAATTGTAATTGGATTGTATCTCCAGCATTTAAATTAACTATAACATCATTGTTAAAAGCGGATACACTTAGAGCTGGTCTTAATATAGAAGCAGGAATAGGAGTAGTATTGTTTAATAAAATTCTTGAACCAGCACCAATACCTACTGCAGCTGTAGTATTAATTTGATAAGTAATATAATATCTCCCTGATTGAGGCACTGTAAAAGTGGTATTTGTACCATTGACTGTAAAACCATCTAAGTTTTGATTATTAGGAAGAGGAATACTCGTAGCGCTACCTAAAGCGACATTAATAACGCTACCAATTGTATTAGAGGCAAACATGGAGTTAGTGGTTACTGTTGGTCCAGTGGAACCTGTTGCTCCGATAGGACCTGTTGCTCCAGTAGGGCCTGTTGCTCCA
>NZ_JBNLYE010000545.1:0-2047 GCF_050172095.1 Bacillus sp. GMs2/2 | reverse complement strand
GTAATTTTTTTTAATACATTTCAATAACCGATGTTTAAAATGTACGTTTCATAACATTAAAGGAGTGAGTTAAATATGGTAATTCTATATACAACAGCAAGCTGTGCTTCATGCCGAAAAGCGAAAGCATGGCTTGAAGAGCATCAAATTGATTATATTGAAAAAAACATCGTATCAAATTCTATGACAGTTGATGAGCTTAAATCGATTCTTCGTTTAACTGAAGAGGGGGCTACTGAAATTATTTCAACTAGATCCAAAACTTTTCAGGACTTAAATATAAATATTGAGGAGCTCTCGCTCAATGAATTTTATACATTAATAATTGAGCATCCACTAATGTTACGTCGCCCAATTATGCTGGACGAGAAAAGATTGCAGATTGGTTTTAATGAGGAAGAAATTCGTAAATTTTTACCACGTAGCGTTCGAACGTTTTTGAACATTGAATTGCAAAAGTTGGCTAATTAATAAGTAATATTTTTTAGGGAAAGTGGTATGAAAGGAGGAAGCAGAAAATGATAGAAGTATGTGTTACAGTCAATTATAACGATAGAAATTATCAAACAAATGTTATTGTAAGTAAAGATACGATATGGACAAAAATTAAACAATTGGCAGAAGAACAAGTGAAGAAACAGTGGAGTGTTTAATTTTATTTTCAACTTAAAAAGCTAAATGAAGTTATCAGATATAGGTGGGACCGGATAGAATATAAGAGAATTAATTTTTTATGGCAAGAAGTATTCTATATGTATTAACGTTCTAACCTATCTGTAATATTTATGGCTACAGTTAATATATGAGAAACAATATTTTTGATCGTAGGAGGAAAACAATGAACAGCGACTTTACCTTGGCCATACACAGTTTAACTTATTTAGCTTTACAGCCAGATCGGATGTCAACAAGTAATGCTATTTCAGAAAGTGCAGGTGTTCACCCAGTACGCATTCGCAAAGTACTAAGTTTGTTAAAAAAACATAAGTTTATACAATCGAAAGAGGGAACTGGTGGAGGTTTTATTTTCGCTCGCGATTTAGATGAAATTAATCTTTGGCATATTTATCAGATAACCTCTGAAGGTGCTTTGCAGCCGAAGTGTCCAGAATCAAACAATCAGTGTGTTGTAGGTTCGAACATGCGAAAAGTTCTTTTCGCTATTTTCTTAGGTGCTGAAGAGCATCTAGGTGAATACTTAAAGAATTATACAATGAAAGAAGTTGTTGATCTTATCAATCAAGAGCGTTAAGCGGCTTAATTATTATATAGCCGTGAGTTCTTAACACTTAAATGTAATGAAAAATATTACAGTATAATTGTTTTTATATCTTTTTTATCGTCACAAAAAATATTTATAGGAAGGTGAAACGGTATGATGTCAAATAATAATCATGTTTTAAAAGTAGGAGATTGGGTTCGTGGAATATCAAATGAAGGTGAATTAATAGTTGGTTATATTGTATCACTTGATGATGTAGAGGATATAGTTACAGTTAGTATTGTGAAACGTGACGGCCAGTACACAATAAACGAAGCGATTTTACTCTTTAGTAAACACGTTAACAAACTCCCTGAATCAAAGGTAATAAATAAGGAACAAATCCTTTATCTTATAGATCTTGCATTATTAACGGGGGATGAAGAATGGTTTATCGAGCTTTCTTCAAAATTAAACTCGATAAAAGAGCTAGTTAATGAGGGATTTTAAAATTTAAACTTTTGAGGGTGCACACAATCCGCCTTATGGAGAGGACACAATTATTTTTCGCATAAAAGGAAATGATGTAAAAATGATTCATTACAAACATAGAGATATCCCTGAAGAAGAGCCGAACAAACTACAATTAAGATGATATTGAAGTGATTTGTTTGTGTATTCCTGATAACGATAATTATGTAAATGAGCTGTCCATATGGGGCAGCTTTTTTGCTTTTTGCTCAGTGTAGCTTTTTAAATTGTATATGAATTCAATATTAATAATATATATCCTAAAATTTGGTTTTTGTATTTTGGGATTTTTTTCTTTTTACCTACATTAATTAT
>NZ_JBNLYE010000544.1:0-2107 GCF_050172095.1 Bacillus sp. GMs2/2 | reverse complement strand
GATGATGAAAAAGTATTAACCAAAACGATGATTAATAATTACGCAAAAGGAAAACTATTCATCCCCATCAAAAATAAAAAGTATTCAAAAGAGCATATGATTTTAATTAGCCTAATTTATCAATTAAAGGGAGCTCTCTCCATTAACGACATAAAAAGTTCATTAGAAACTATAAATGACTCCTTATTAAATGATGATTCATTCGAATTAAATACGTTATACAAAAATTATCTTGCTCTTACTGAAAGCAATGTCGAAAGCTTTAAACAAGACGTAAATAACCGTGTTACAGAAGTAAATGAGATTTCTTCCTTAGAAGATACAAAGCTAGAAAAATTTCTACTACTAACATCCTTCGTGACTATGAGTAATATGTATAGACGTTTAGCGGAGCAACTAGTGGATGATTTAAAAGAATCATAAATAAAAAACTATCCACCTATTAAAGTGGATAGTTTTTTATTTACTTAATTGCTTCATGAACTTTTAGTTGTTTCCCTTTAATCGTTGTAGTCTTCATGACTTTCAAGACAAGTGGTCCTTTTCCATTTAATATTTCAACGTAAGAAACATTATCCTGTATCGTAATAATGCCTATATCTTCTGCTGTAACACCTTTAATTTTAGCAATTGTACCGACGAAATCTACCGCCCTAATTTTCTTTTTCTTCCCGCCATTAAAGTACAGCTTCATAATGCCTTTGTTGATATCTGCATTTTTATCTTTCTTTATAATTGGTTTAGCATGTATCTTTTCTTCAAATGCAGCTTTCTCTTTCATAACTTCTTCTTTTGAAGGTCCAATTGCCTTTGGAATTTCAAATCCAATATACTCCTCAATCTCTTCTAAAAATCTATTTTCATATGGTGTTATAAATGTAATAGCTTTTCCACTATTTCCAGCTCGTCCCGTTCTTCCAGTACGATGTACGTAGCTTTCTTTTTCAAGTGGAATATCATAATTAATAACATGTGTAATATTATCAATATCAATTCCTCTCGCAGCTACATCTGTTGCTACTAAATAACGGAATTTTCCTTTTCTAAAATCATCCATGACTTCAAAACGATCTTCTTGTACCATACCACCATGTATTTTGTCACAAGGATAGTTAGCTCGTTTTAATTGTCTATATACATGATCTACATTTTCTTGTGTACGGCAGAAAATAATACAGCTATCAGGATTCTCAATCGTTGTTACATCTTTAAGTAGTGAAAGCTTCTCGTCTTCTATCACCTCAAAAAGAGTATGTTCAATTTTATCCGTCGTAATCCCAGCTGCTTTAATTTCAATATGAATTGGTGAATTCATATATGTACGAGACAATTTCTCAACATCTTCTGGAAGTGTTGCTGAAAATAACATCGTCATTCTTTTTGTAGGTAATTCATCAATAATTGCCTCTACTTGATCGATAAAGCCCATATTTAGCATCTCATCTGCTTCATCAATAACTAAATACTTCAAACACTCTAAAGAAAGGGTACCCTTCTCAATATGATCCAACACACGACCAGGAGTCCCAACTACAATATGTGTCTTTTGCTTTAATTCTAATTTTTGACGTGCAAATGGAGATTTCCCATAAACTGCCGCAGCCTTAATCCTTTTGAATCGACCTATATTTGTAATATCTTCTTTTACCTGTACCGCAAGCTCTCTCGTTGGTGTTAAAACTAATGCTTGTGGTTTATTCTCTTCCCACTCCACCATTTCACAAAGTGGAATACCAAATGAAGCTGTTTTTCCACTTCCAGTCTGGGACTTCACAACAAGATCCTTCTTTTGTAATGCGACTGGAATAACCTCACCTTGTACTTCTGTTGGATGATTATATCCTAACCCAGTAAGTGCCCTTACGATTTCCGTACTTAGTTTATAATCAGAAAAACTTTTTTTACTCATATATTAACCTCATTTTATTTTGTATTATTTTCTTTTTTATCTTTTGTATACATTACTATCACCCTACTTATTATACTTGAAACCTCATATAAAAAGGTGGATCATGCCAGATTCATCTTTTTATATAGAAATAAACCTTATCATTTCATATAATGTTCAACTACTTGATAACATCTTTTGCTCGTATTGTTAGCATTA
>NZ_JBNLYE010000543.1:0-2113 GCF_050172095.1 Bacillus sp. GMs2/2 | reverse complement strand
AATTCATAAAAGACATCAATCTGAAAAGAAAGATGTCTTTTATTTAATAGTATTACGGTTTATTTAATTACTTTCCATAAAGCTAATGAGAAAATCCAATTTGGATCACCGTATCCTTGATAACTTTGAACTGCTTCATAAATTTTACCTTGATGTTCTACTCTATCTCCTTTTTTATATGCAGCATACGAATCCCATGCCTTATACTCAGAAGAGGGGGTATCTTTTGTTGTGATTTTGATTTCATTACTCGCAACTGAAACTTTTCCTTGAGTATCTATAGCTTTTACCATATAGCTATATTCAGTACTAGCCAGTAAATTTTCATCTGTATAGTAAGTTGAAGGACTTGTAGCTATTTTCGTACCGTTACGATAAATCTCATACTCTTTTATACCAACATTACTTATGGATTCTTCCCATATTAAATGAACACTGTTTGTAGTAGTTTCTGATGCTTGTAATCCAGTTGGAGCTGTTGGAGCTGTTTGTTCTGGATTCTCTTCCTTTGTTGTAACTGAAACTTCATTGCTACTTTTTGACTTATTTCCTGCAGCATCTGTAGCTTTAATTGTATAATTATATTTTGTATTGGCTTGTAATCCCGCATCTTCATAACGTGTTGTTTTTGTTGTTCCTACTTTTTTTCCATCACGATAAACTTCATATTCTTTCACACCAATATTATCTGTGGAAGCCTCCCACTGTAGCTCAACAGTTGTTGTTGTTTTACTAACAGAGCGTAGGTTAGAAGGAGCTGTTGGAGCGATTACGTCAATTTCAGTACTACTATTAAAAGCAGAAAATAGTTTAGAAAAGGCACCGTCGTCTACATCGGGTAATCCAGAAGCATCTCCAGTTGCCTGACCAATTTGCCAACTTTCAGTAGCCTTTTTATCACGATACACTGACCACATACTAATTTCCCCAATACCTTTTTCTTTGGCAAATTGGAACAATTCTTTTGCATTATTTAATGTGAAAGTTTCATTTTGAGTATCATTTTTTCCTATCATAGGTGTAACAGCAATCATTTTCCAAATGTCAGAATCTTTAATAGTACCTTTATATAAATTAGTTAACTGTCCATGCAAGCTATTAATAGCATCTATTGCAGCTTGTCCCATTTGTTGGTTTTGTTGTCCGTAATCCATAGTCATAATATTAATAGAATTTAAATCTACATCATGTTTTATAGCGCTTTGAATCACATTTATCCCATCATTAGTTAGGCCATAAGGCATTACTGGTAAGGTATAACCAATTTTTACATCTTTACCTTCAGCTTTTAATTCCTTTTGTAATAACGCAATTGCTTTTGATCTTCTTTCGATAGATTCTGGGTGAGCGACTAAGACTCCTTCAATATCAAAATCCATGTGTGTTAAATGTAATGTGTTAATTACACTTTTATAAGCATCTTTTAATTTATTTACATCTGTAATAGCTGCGGCAAGATCTGCACCTAATCCAGGGATATTACCGGCATTTGCTCCACCAAAAGATACTTTAACATCTCCACCTATTTTTCTAATTTGTTTAATTTGATCATCTAAGTTACCATCTCCAATAGGGGTATGACTTCCTCCCCATACTGGATTTCCATTTTTATCAGCCACTATAAAGGAAAGCGTGAAGAAACTAGTATTTGTTTCTTGGGCATATTTTAATAGATTTTGAGGATTCATGCCGTTATCTACATATGGTGCAAAAACATGAGTTGGCCAAGTGATTCCTTCACCAAATAAATCATTTGGATCGCTATTGTCAGGTATATATTCTGAACCAGTATATAATTCCCAACCGCTAAATTGTTGGGTAGGTAGTGTACCTGCATTTACCCAATATAAAGAATGATAAATCTTACCTTCATATGTAACGTAAGATTCACCTGGATAATCTTTGTTTTTATTCCAAAATGTTGCTACTTGTTGTTGAGATTTGGTTATATTTTCTTGAGCATACGCAAACGGTTGGCTAATGGCTTGGGATGTAGGAATAATAATAGTTAATGCAACAGCTGTTTTTGCTAGAGTACGAAATGGGTGTTTTTTTATAATCATAATAATATCTCCTCACTTCTGATTTATAATTTTAAAAAAATTATATTTGG
>NZ_JBNLYE010000542.1:0-2119 GCF_050172095.1 Bacillus sp. GMs2/2 | reverse complement strand
GATCAATTCTAATTTTTATATTATTCATCATTGCTTGAGGTTGTAGTAGCATTAAAACTTGATCCATTAGCACACTAATATCATTAGGTTTTATTTTTACCACCTGTGGTTTGGCTACCGCCATAAATTCAGTTGTAATACTCTCTATACGCTCAATCTCTGATGATACTATATTTATATAACTTTGATTATTTTCATTTTCCGTTGATTTTAGTAATTGCATGAACCCTTTCATTGCAGTTAATGGATTATTAATCTCATGAGCCATTACAGTCGCTAATTGTCCTACAACAGCAAGTTTTTCAGATTTTCGTAATAATTCTTCTGTTTTTAGCCGTTCAGTGATATCACGAGAAATACTTAGGAAAACTTTTTTACCATTTAAGTTAAAAACACGAACACTAAACTCAGTTGTTATTACTTTTCCTGTTGGAAAAACATATTCATCTTGCAAAGTGAAGGAAGTTTGTCCCTTTTTAATTTTTTCTAATAACCTTACGATTATTTGAGAATCTTGTGGTACTACATTTGAAAATGATAATGAGAGCAACTCTTCTCTACTATATCCAAATCTTCTACACCCAACAGGGTTTACCTCAATAAATCGACTTGGAGCATTATCTTCATTCAGCTCTACTACATATACCGCATCAGTTGCTTGCTCAATTAGTGCACGGTACTTCATTTCACTATCTCTTAATTGCTGGTGTAATCGATGTCGTTCTCTTTCTGCTTGTTTTCTTTCAGAGATGTCTCTACATATTGCTGATAAAGCTATCACATTTCCTCTTACATCTAGTATAGGAGAAACTGTCAGACTGACATCAAGAAGACTCCCATCGCTCCTTTGTCTAACAGTTTCTAATCTAGTAACCACAGATTCACCCGTTAGAATTTTCTGAATATTTTTAATCGATTCTTCCATTAAAAAATCTGGTACACAAGGTAATCTCTTACCTATGATTTCTTGTGATGACCACCCAAATATCTTTTCATAAGCTTTATTCGCTTGTAAAATATGCCCTTCTCGATCAGAAATGGTAATAGCATCTAGATTGTGCTTTATAAATGATTCCAATAATTCTTTGGTAGCGCTTAATTCTGATTCTACCTTTTTCCTTTCGGTTATATCAACTGTAGAACCAACAACTTCAATAACTTGTCCATTTCGTTTAATCGGCCTAAGCGCAATAAGAATAATAGTTTTATCATTTGGCCAAGGTAATTCAAATATAATTTCTTTTCCTTCCCATGCCTGAAGATAGTACTTCATCAATTGTGGAACTAAATGTGGAGGAACAATAGAAGCATCAATAGTACGTAAGCTTTTTCCTACCACCTGTTCAGAATAAAATCCGTTTTGATAATAAAACTGTCCATCACATAAAGTGTGTATAAAGTGCTTACCCACTTTTTTAAATTTAAAAATTCCTCCTTGAAGCTCATGTACGGTATCTGCAAGTTCTTGCTTCGATTTTTTTAATTCTCGATTCATTTTAGATAAGTCCTGTGTTAAATAATACAATCTCTGGTAGGCTTCCATAAGAAATAGCCCAATTAAAAGTCCTAACGCTATATATAATAAGCCTCCTGTGTAAAGTAATGTAGTATTAAATAATACGCCAACTAACCACTTTATTCCAATAAAAACAGAAAAATATAACGATGCACTTTTAAAAGGATGTAGTTTTTTAAAATAAGTTTTAAAGGTAGAAAATAGAATCCCCATACCTAAATAAGCAATCACAGGAGGTTCCCAGTACCCTCCTGTGTAAAAGATACGCATTACAATTATGCTAATTAACGTAATCCAACCAGCAATACGACCAAAGTAAATAAAAGATAGAATAAGAGGAACAACTCGAAGATCGTAGGAAAATCCCATGTATGGAAAAGAAAAGAACATTAACGTAACTGCAATAATCCCTCCATAGAGCTTTTCAAAATATCGACTAGAATTAATTGTAAACACTTGAATAAATATTGCTGCGCTAACTAATAAAGAAAAAATAGAAAGGTTGATGAAATAATCTTTAATAATCATGTAATGTCCCTCCTTGCATTAAGTGTATTCGACAAAAAAGCTAAAAATCCTACAAATTGTATAAACAGTTCAAAT
>NZ_JBNLYE010000541.1:0-2127 GCF_050172095.1 Bacillus sp. GMs2/2 | reverse complement strand
GCAGCAGCACGTGCATTAGTACATGAGCCAGCAATTATTTTAGGAGATGAACCAACAGGAGCGCTTGATTCTAAAAATGCAGCAAGTTTACTTGATGCGATGACAAACTTAAATGAAGAACAAGGTGTATCTATTATGATGGTTACTCACGATCCATATAGTGCAAGTTACTGTCAGCGTATTTTATTCATTCAAGATGGTGAGTTATATAAAGAAATTCATCGCAGTGGTACCCGTGAAGAATTCTATAAAGAAATTTTAGACGTGCTTGCAAACTTAGGCACACAAAAAGCGTAAGGAAGGAAGTTCAATCATGTTATTTAAGCTTTCTATGTCAGGCCTAAAAAGTAAGTTGCAAGATTACATTGTTTTACTTGTTGGTCTTATTGTCTCTATTTCAACTTTTTATATGTTTCAAACGCTAGCATCCAATAAAACGTTCCTTGAATCTAACTCTTCTATTAGGGATATTGTGGCTGTCTTTAAAATTGGTTCCGTTTTGTTAGCGATTATCACATTTTTCTATATTTTATATGCAAACTCTTTCTTATCAGCTCTTCGTCAAAAAGAATTTGGTATGTATATGATGTTAGGAGCAAAAAAGCATAAAGTTACATTACTTATGTTTATCGAAACAATCGTATTAGGCGCTGCGTCTCTTTTGATTGGAATTACAATTGGTGTAGGACTTGCAGAAGGGATCGGTCAGTTATTAATGAAACAACTCGAGTTTGCTGGTGAAGGTTATAAAGCATTTTATCTGCCATCAATAGCTATTACTTGCGTCTTCTTCTTTGCACTATTTGTATTATCTGCAATTATGAATAGTATTAAATTATCGCGTATTTCTGTACTGCAACTTGTACATGCAGATGCACAAACAGAACGTGTTGCCATAAAAGGAAAAATGACAGTTGTAATTGCATTCCTTGGTATTTTTTTATTAGGTATTGGTTATGCATCACTGATCTATATGTCATATGCAAATCCGCTAATTGCTTTGGGATTAATGGCCGTTGGATTAATCTCAGCAACCGTGGGTACTTACCTTATATTTGGATCCCTTCTCCCAGTTATGATTAACAAGCTAAAGAGTAATAAAAAACGTAGTGAAAAAGGCCTCAATGCTTTTACTTTTGCACAATTAAATTTCCGCATTAATAGTCTAACAAATGTGCTTGCAACAGTAGCAATTTTAGTGGCTCTTGGTGGTGGTGGAATTGCTTGTGGTATGGCATTTAAAAACAACATTATAAACATGACAGATCAAATGCGAATTTACGATTCAGTCATTCATAATCCAACTGCGGAAGAAAAGACAATTTTGGGTGGTATCTTATTTCAAGAAAAATTTGAATACCATTACAAAGTTGATGATAGGTATGTTTATTATCTTAAAGAAGATGTAGAAAAAAATCGCCCTTTCTTGCAAGGCATGAAAATAGAAAAAGTTTCAGAGGAAATACCAATTGGTGCATTTTCAATAAAATGGGTTAAAGGAGAAATCGACACAAAACAATGGATTCAGGCTTTCAGAACGATCCAGCCAAATTATATGTATCCTCATTATGAAATCAAAATTGTAGAACAAAACATATACGATGGGTTGAAGGGTAAAGAAAGTACTGTGTTTATAGGGAAAACAGATGATTTTGGATCATACATAAAAGAATGGAAAAAACTTGATGAATTACAGATAGCAAAATATAAAAATGTGAAAGCGGAAGAATTGGATAGTAAGTATCAAAAATATATTATGAGTCATGATTTTGCCAGCGGACTAATGTTTATGGGTTTCTTCGTTGGAATTGCATTTTTAGCAATGATGGCAAGCTGCTTAATGTTTAAAGTTCTGTCGGGAGCATCAAAAGATGTAGCACGTTATCAAATGCTTCGTAAAATTGGTGTTCGCCGAGAATTATTAACAAAATCAATCTATAAAGAGTTATTCTTCATATTCTTATTCCCAGCAATTGTGGGGATTACTCACATATTAGTTGGTATGAACATGTTTGGATCGCTTTTAATCGATCCGTACTTTCGTATTTGGTTACCACTTGTTATTTTTGTAGTAATTTACTCGATTTATTACTTGATTACAGTTCAATTATATAAAGGGATTGTACT
>NZ_JBNLYE010000540.1:0-2129 GCF_050172095.1 Bacillus sp. GMs2/2 | reverse complement strand
AGAATATAGTAATCAAAATACCTTTTTAAGTATGATAGATATGGATTTAATTAGACAAGGATTATTACATGCTATTCAAGATTTAGTATTCATATTGAAAGTTATTGATAATGAAACGTTTCAATATATGTATGTGAATAAAATAGGAATGGATTATGCTAGGTTAAGCGAAGAGTGCTATGGAAAAACCTTTGCAGAAGTATTACCAAAAGATATAGCGGGGATATTGCAAAGGCAATATGCAAAAGTAGTGAGAGAAGCGAAAGCACACACCTTTTGTGATGTAGTCAATTTACCAAAAGGTGAGATACACTATGAATCTTCACTTAATCCTGTCTGCGACGAAGAAGGAATATGTCAATTTGTTATTTGTATTACAAGAGATATTACAGCTCAAATTGAGGAGAAGACAGAGATAGAGGAAAAACAAATGTTATTTAAGTCGTTACTGGAATATAATAATGACTCAATTATATCTATAGATTCTATAGGGAGAGTTACATATGCAAATCCGGCAACGTATGAAATATTTGGATACCGGTATGAGGAATTAAATAATAAATTTATTTTTGAATTCATTAATAAAGAATATGAAAAAGATTTTCAAATTATATTTAAGGGATCGATGCAAGGAAAAGCAAAACAAATTGTTTCAAAGAAATATGTTCATAAAGAAGGGTACGAGCTATATATTTCTTTGAGAACTATCCCGATTATTGTGAACGGTGAAATTGTTGGGATTTATATTGTTACGAGAGATGTTACAAGGCAAGTATTAAACGAAATGCGAACAGAATATTTAGCTTACTATGACCAGTTAACGGGATTAATGAATAGAATTTCATGTACAAATAAGTTAAATACTTTTTTAAATGAGAGTGTAAATTTTGCACTTGTATTTATAGATTTAGATGAGTTTCATCGTATTAATGATACATTTGGTCATAAAGAGGGAGATAAAGTATTACAAAAAGTTACAGAATGTTTAAGCAATCTAAAAATAGAAGATATGCACTTATTTAGAGAACACGATGATCAATTTGTTATGTTGATAGAAAATATAACGAAAGAATATGTAGAGGAAATTGCAAAAAGCATACTGAAAAATATTAGTGAATATTTTGTAATCGAAGAAGAAGATGTATATTTAAGTGCGTCAATTGGAATTGTAATGGCTCCAGCAGATGGAGAAGATGAAAAAATACTATTTCAGAGAGTCGATGCTGCTTTAGAAAAAGCAAAAGAAAAAGGAAAAGGACACTATCATTTTTATTGTAGTGGATTAGACTGTGAGCGTGAACAAAGGTTTATAATAGAAAACCAGTTGCACCGTGCTATAGAAAAAAATGAATTTTTCTTATATTATCAGCCACAAATTAATATTGAAACGAAAAAAATAGCTAGTATGGAAGCTTTAATAAGGTGGGAGAATAAGGAATTAGGATTTGTTTCTCCAAACCAATTTATTCCGTTGGCAGAAAGAACAGGATTTATTATTAAGCTGGATGAATGGGTAGTAAATCAAGTGTGTCAGCAATTGCGCGAATGGTTAAATAAAGGGTATGATGTGGTCCCAATTGCAGTTAATATTTCAGCTAGACACTTTCGTTCTATTACATTAATAGAGATGATTACACGGGCTTTAAATAAGTACAATGTACCAACTCATTTATTAGCGATAGAGGTTACAGAAGGAGCTCTTATACATAAAGATATATCGAAGAGAGTGTTACTACAATTAAAAGAGAAAAATTTAAAGATTCATTTAGATGATTTTGGAACAGGCTATTCATCTTTAAGTTATTTAAAAACATATCCAATTGATACTTTAAAAATTGATCGTTCTTTTATGGAAGGTATACATATAGATGAACGTGATACGAATATTACAGCTGCAATTATTCATTTAGCTCATACTTTAGAATTAAATGTAATTGCAGAAGGAGTAGAAAAAAAGGAGCAAATACAGTTTTTGAAAGAAAAGAATGTGAAGCTTGTACAAGGCTATTATTATAGCCGACCACTATCCAAATATGATATGGAAAATATGTATTATAAATAAAAAATGATGTGCTAAAAGCACATCATTTTTTATGTGTACCTGGTTTGTCATTGTAACCGGATGTAAA
>NZ_JBNLYE010000539.1:0-2134 GCF_050172095.1 Bacillus sp. GMs2/2 | reverse complement strand
CTGTGAGTGCGTCACAACAATAATGCATTTATTCTCTTTATGTGCAAGTTCTTGAAATAGTTCTATTATATCCATTGCAGTTTCCTCGTCGAGGTTTCCTGTCGGCTCATCTGCAATCAGTAAATCAACATTACAAGATAGTGCTCGAGCAATTGCTACACGCTGTTGTTGTCCACCGCTTAGTTGCAGGACGTTTCGTTTCGCTTCAACTTCTGTGAGTCCTACCCTTTCTAACAATTCTAATGCTCTTGCTGTTTTATTTTGCACTTTAACACCTGTAATTTCCATTGCTGTTAAGACATTTTGAAGAGCTGTCATATAGGTTATCAAATTATAAGATTGGAAAATTACAGATACATTTTGATTACGGTATCGATCCAAACCAATTTTTCTAATATCTTTGCCATTATACAGTACATAACCATTTTTAGGGACATCCAGTCCACAACCTAAGCTCAGAGTTGTGGTTTTACCAGATCCAGATGGTCCTAAAATCGTGTAGAAATGTCCTTTTTGAAAAGAAAAGTTAACATTATCTAGTATCGCTACATTTTTTCCGTTACTTTCATAATAATAATCCAAATTTTTAAACTGTAAAATCGTCTCCATATCGAGCCTCCTCATTCATCTTTTAAAAGAATTTGTTTTGGGTTTAAACGTAGAATAGATAATGCTGGAAGAAGCGTTGCTATTATAGCAATAGCTAGTCCAATTCCACCCATTTTTCCTACATCTTCTCCTGTTACACTTACATCAATTTTATCAATTGGATCTTCTTTTTGATTTTGTAGAGTACCACCGGGTCCAGCCATCATTACAGTACCATGTTGCGAGGTATCTGTTTCTTCGCTTGCAGTAGCAATTTCATTCGAAAGTAAATTATCTCCGATATATTGAGAAACTTTAGCTCCTGTTGTTATGGATAATCCAAATGCTAAAATAGCGACACACACTACTTCTACTACGAATTGCGCTATCAGTTTCCACTTTTTCTCTCCAATAGACAATAGAATTCCCATTTCTTTACGACGTCCTTTAATTGATAGCATAATGATTAATCCTAAAATAATTGCACCTGCAATCGATACAATATAAATAATCATTTGAGAAGTCGAAGAGATATTTTCGATAGGACCAATCATTTGCTTGTACAATGAATCATGCGCATCTAATTTATAATAATTAAAATCAATGTTAGATTTTTTTGCTTCTTTTTTAAATGCATCAATATATTGTGGATCATTCAAGAAATACACGACTTGACCACTACTTATACCTTGGTCTACTTCTAATTTTTTCATAGTTGAATGCGGCATATATAGTTTATTAGCTGGATTCATAATAGGAGGAGCCTGTTGACCCATTGCTTGCTCATTTGTTTCGTAAATGCCGATAATTTCAACCTCAAGAGTTTCCTTCTTATCCCCTGATTGTACTTTAACTTTGTCTCCTACTTTCAAATTGTTTAATTCCGCTAATCGTTTTTCCATTAAAGCTACATTCTGATCCTTCATTTGCTCTGTTATTGGTTTTCCATCAATGATTTTACTTTTTCCGTTTTTAAAGCTTTCTTGTAATGCAGTCTTGCGAACTCCTTCAATCATAAAAGAAGCATTCATATCTATTTCTGTACCAGAGCTTGAACCGCCTCGCGCAGCCGTCATTCCCACTTTACCTTTTCCTTCTTCTTCTCCTGAAGCTCCTACTAGTTTAAGCCCATCAGAAATACCGAAAGTGTTAGCTATGTAATTATAATCTTTTACATACTTGGACTTCGCTAATTGATCTGTTTCTTTTGCATCGAGCTGCGGCGGATTTGGCATTTCTCCAGTTTCCTTAGCTTTTTGACCTATTTTGTCGAAATCAAGACCTAAAGTAACATCTGCACCAAGTTTTTTTCTTGCAGCATCCGCTGCTTTTTTTGATGCATTTTGGATTGTGAAACCTGAAAGAACCAAATTTGTAACAATCAGAAAAACTGCCATCAAAATTAATGATGTTCCTATCCTTTTTTTCATACTGAGAATTGCTCGTTTCATAAAATTCATTTTTCTTACCTCCTTGATAACTTGTATTCTATATAGGTTATCTAGAGTTTATATGGAGCTAATCGGTAGTTTAACTAGAGATATAA
>NZ_JBNLYE010000538.1:0-2135 GCF_050172095.1 Bacillus sp. GMs2/2 | reverse complement strand
TGGATAAATACATAGGAAATTTAAGATAAATTGAGGAATTAGTAGGAGCGGATGAAAATTCCCTTTAGCCCTTAATGCATTATATTGTTCGCATAGATGATACAAATATTGCAGAACCATTTCATATAAAACAACTGTACGTAATGTGAACTACCCGCCACTTAACGTCCTAACGGACTGTTTGAAGTGGGGGCTTCTCGGTTAGTCGTTACTTTTGGTAGCTAACGAATTCGTCCTAAGACAGCCGAGCTAACTCCCTTGTTCCAAGGGTTATTTTATTGCTATCTATGCTAACGCCAATAGGCGTATTGCTTCATTTTTGATATTGATAGCTGCGTTATAATCTCTATCGAGATTTACACCGCATATACAAGAATAGACTCGCTCAGACAATGACATATTTTTCACATTTCCACAACTGCTACATGTTTTTGTGGAAGGAAACCATTTGTCTATTTTCACAAGCTGTTTGCCTTGTTCATTTAGTTTGTAAGCTAAGAAAGAAGTGAACATACCCCAAGCATTATCAGCGACGCTTTTTCCAAAATGAAATGCTTGCGATATTCCCTTCATATTTAGATCTTCAATAGCTACAACATCAAAATGAGTAGCTAACTCTTTAGACTTATGATGAAGGAAGTTCTTACGTTGGTTTGCTACTTTTTCATGCAGCTTAGCTACACGGATACGTTGTTTATTCCAACGCCCTGAACCTTTTGTACGTCTTGATAATACTCGTTGCGCCTTTGCTAATCGGTCTAACATTTCACGATAGAACTTAGGATAATTGGCTCTCTCATCCTCAGAACTGACGTATAATTGATCCATCGCAAAGTCTAATCCAACAACTGTTTCTACTTCTCTTTGTACGATCTCTTTTTCGTATTCAGTCAAAATGGACACATAGTATTTACCAGTAGGTGTCATAGAAATCGTACATGACTTGATTATATGGTCTTGTGGTATTTCTCTATGCTGTTTGATACGTACCATTTTCAGTTTTGGCAATTTGATATGACCATTAAGCAACATAATATTTCCGTTCACTACATTCGTTGTATAAGACTTTCTGTCTTTTTTGCTTTTGAATGTTGGGAAGTCATTTTGACCACGAAAGAAATTTTTATAGGCAGTTTGCAAGTTTAGTTGAGCATTTGCCAAAGCTAATGAATCAACTTCTTTTAACCACTCAAATTCTGCTTTGTATTTTGCAGGAGTGGGAAGCTTTTGTTTCTTTAGTTGATCCTTATCATCTTTATGTTTTTCATACGCTTCTTTCCGTTCAGCTAACATTCTGTTATACACGAAACGTACACAACCGAAGGTTTTACGCATAAGATGTGCTTGGTCTTCTGTTGGATACATACGGAATTTATATGCTTTATTCTGCTTTGTCATATCATTTCACCTCACTTTTCACTTTGATTTTCAATATATGTTTTTACTACGTCTATTGGCGAACCACCAGTAGTTAGCAAGCAAAAACTTCTTGCCCAAAACATCTCTTTCCAAAGTTTCTTTTTCACTTGTGGAAAGTCTCTTTTAATAAGTCGAGAACTTGCACTTTTATAAGCATTAATGAATTTTGTCATTTCTGTATTAGGATGTGCCTTGAACAAAATATGAACGTGGTCTACATCATGATTCCATTCAACTAACGTGATGTTATAGTTTTCAGATAGTCGAACAAACATATCTTTTGCATAGTCTGACATATCATCATCAAATACATTTTTTCTGTATTTCACAACCAACACAAGGTGATAATATAACAAGAATACTGAATGATTATTACTATCTAATTTCATTTATATACCAGCCTTTATAATTTATAAGACTGATTATATCAGAGGTAAAATAAAAAGGAAAACCTTTTGGCTACGCCCTTCACACGCTTGTGGAAGGAGAATTCTTTCGGGAAATTCGTTAAAAATTTGGCTCTAACCTATGAATTTAATGGAATCCAATTTGTATCCCAATACTCGAATAAAGATAATTTGTGACATATTTTAAAATAAACTACATATCAAGCACTCTTTTTTTAAAATTGATATAATATGAGCAAACATCATTGCTCAATACTTCACAATCAAAAAGGAGAAATTGATATGAGAAAACGAATACGCTTAGTAATA
>NZ_JBNLYE010000537.1:0-2148 GCF_050172095.1 Bacillus sp. GMs2/2 | reverse complement strand
CATTGTGTAAATAGGTAATACTAGTACAAAGATTTTTAGATTTAGTTACAACCTTGGGCTAATTTGCAAATTTTTTTGAGTTGAGTCTTCCAATAATCTAAATTATGATGATATTATTCATAATATTAAATGCTATGAAAATACAAATAAATTCAGCACAGCTCAAGTCCGGACAACATATAGAGCTATGAAAATGATTTGAAGTGGCTTTAGCATTGCTTAAAACCTATAACCAATTATTTGTTAATAGCTAAAAAATAATCTTATAGTAGGGGATAGATAAAAGTATCTTATAACGAATAAACCATATGTGAAAAATATAAAGGAATGGTGCTAATGAGAAAAAAAACTAAATATCAGACTTGGATTCGAATGAAAAAACTGATTGTATTTTTGATAAGCTCAATAATTCTTCTATTGATAACATTATTGCCTATTACTTTCTATCTGCGAATCTTATCAGGGGTTATAGCGATGCCTTTTATTTATATAACATTTATACTTTCTTATTCTACTTACCAATTCGCAGCATTAGGAGAGGATTACCAATCAAAAATACATGATTTAATTGTTAAAAAAGTGAATTGGGATGGAGAAGGAAAAATATTAGATATTGGAACAGGTAGTGGGTCATTGATTATTAAACTTGCAATGACTTTTCCTAAATCCTTTTTAACTGGAATTGATTATTGGGGGAAGAATTGGGAATACTCACAAGATCAATGTCAACAGAATGCTAAAATAGAAGGTGTATCTGATAGGGTTAATTTTTTAAAAGCAAGTGCCGCTGCGCTCCCTTTGCAGGATGATGCATTTGATATAGTTGTAAGTTGCCTAACATTTCATGAAGTGAAAGATACAAACAATAAAATAGAATTAATTAAAGAGGCTATAAGAGTATTAAAACCTGGTGGTGAATTTATCTTCTTAGATTTATTTATGGATGAAAAAATCTTTGGGGATACAGAAGAGTTATTATATAACCTAGAGAAACTCGATATATCTAAATTGAATAGCTACAAGCTTGCTGAAGAAATGAAATTACCAAAGCTTTTATTAAATAAAAAAGTATTAGGAAATGCAATGATTTTGATTGGCAAAAAGTAAAAGGGTATTAATTGCTTACGAAAGTATTGAAGAGTTTTCTAAATAAGGGTACTAACTTTATTTAACAAAGTGATGTAACTCTATGTATTTTTATTAGCGAGTGGACGTAGACCTATTTAAACATTTAGTGTGTTTGGTAATCAAATATGAATTTTTCAAACGTAACGTAGTGAAGCACTTTATATTAGGGATAGCGCCACATAGCTATCAAGCTAAGATTATGTAAAATCAATTTCAGGTGAGAAGGTTTTGAAAAAGCTGATTTTGTATTAAATAAACCAAAAGATATTTTGAATTTACTTTAACCAAGCTCGTGTCTAATAAAAAAATTAAGTTACTCACTAAAAAGTCGATTTCTTAACGTACAGGAAATCGACTTTTTATTTATAGGATTAGCGAAAGAAATTTGGTTATTGTTGGCGCTATCTTTCAGTGAGGGTTTTATTGATATTCTAATTTTATTAGCATAAAACACCTTAATTCTAGTTACCTTTATGCTTCTTATTAAAATTCCTGGGAAAGTTGATGGGGTAATAATTAACCTACGGCTAATTTATAGGTAAACTGATAATCAAAGTGTTAGCTTGATGGAAATAAAATAAAAGAACTCTTTTTAAATGTAGTTGGAAATTTAATTAAAAAATATGAGGTTTAATCCATAATAATTACAAATTAATTAATAAGAAAACAAAGAGTGATTCCTCTTTTTATACCGTTTTATTAAACCGGAAAAACTTCAATTTTTGTTGGCTGTGAAAACCTACGTTCTAATTCTCTTTTAATCTTATTAACAGCAAAAACTTCTGAGGATGCATGAACTTTAGCTACCTTTTTTATAGCAGTATTACCCGTGACTAAAATATAACTTACCGAATACGATGAAATCATATATTCACCCTTTCAATGTAACATGTTGTTATAATATATGATCCTTATCTTAACTCTATGAAAGAAATGTAAATTAATATAAAGTTTCCTTTTTAATTCATAGCATATACTTAACTAAATATTAATGAAAAAAAGCCTCTTTTCTCGTTGAAA
>NZ_JBNLYE010000536.1:0-2157 GCF_050172095.1 Bacillus sp. GMs2/2 | reverse complement strand
GTCATCTTAACAATTGTTTGTCTCCTCCTTCTGATCATTTCTTATTCTTATTTTGAAAAGAACGACGAGACAAAACAAAATGAATCTGAAGAAAAAACAGAAAAAACATCTGCCCCAAATTGGATTGATAAGCAAACAAACGAATCTTTTTATCATCTTGTATTAGGTGATTCACTCGCTAAAGGATATGGATCGACACAAGGTGGATTTGCTGAATTAGCTTCTAAGCAAATAGAAGCACAAATTCATAAACCAATTACAGTAGAAAACCTTGGGGTAAACGGTCTTACAACAGATCGTCTCGCTAAAAAAGTTCAATCAGAAGATGTAAAGGAAAAAATTAGAGCAGCAAATATAATTACAATTAATATTGGAGGAAATAATTTATTTCGTTTAAATCGTGATGTTGGTGTTATAGATGGTATAAAAATGTTAAATAAAGAAAAAGCCCATTTTGAAGCGGATATAAAAAGTATTGTAAAGACAGTTCGAGATCAAAATCCGGACGCTTTACTCATTCTCTCAGAACTCTATAACCCGTTACAACTCGATGACTCCATCGCAAGTTATGCAGATATGTTTTTAGATGGCTGGAATGAATCTGTTTATTCCATTTCCAAAGCAAATCAACCATCTATCGTTTTACCAATTCGCAAATTAATATCGAATGATAAAAAAGAGTTATTATTTGACCAAGTACACCCAAATGATAACGGCTATGCAATTATTGCCAACACATTTACAAAGCAAGTGTTATCCTACAAATATTAAAGCGACCATGAAACAATTCTATTTTTATAACATGTCTTTTTTGTTACAATGATAGTGGAAGGGGGCCTTTATATGGAATCACGCGAGTGGGAACGTATTGTTGATCATCTTCTTTCGCTAGTGCCTCTTTTTTATCGCAAATTTATGCTTCCTGGAGAATTTTCTTCTCAAAGACATATGCCGCCATCACATACACAAGTATTACTGCTTTTGCATGAAAACGGCACATTAGCAGTTTCCGAAATCGGCAAGCGGCTAGCGATTTCACGGCCTAACATGACACCTCTATTAAACAAACTTATTCAAGAAGAACTAATAGAGCGTCATTATAGCGAAAAAGATCGACGGGTCATTTTAATTTCTCTAACAGCTGAAGGGAAATTATTAGTAAATCAGTATCAGCAATTCATTTTAGACAAACTAAAAGAAAATTTCCAAACATTATCTGAGGAAGAGCGCGAAAAGCTCATTCATTCTCTTCAAACCATTCAAAATTTAATTTTGAAAACAAACGTATAAAGCTGCTTCTAAATAGAAGCAGCTTTATGATTCGTAATAATTACCATAGTATACATTGGAATATGGCCATGTTGTTAAATATGGTTTTTTTTCCTGTGTAGGCTGTTGTGTTGGTAATTGTGGTATTTGTGATAATTGCTGTAATTGTTGTTGCCGATATAATTCGTATTGTCTACTCGTATCATAAACCGGATAATAATTTACATATGGATATACTTGAGGCACGTAATAATAATACATTATCCTCTCCTCCTTTTTCTTAAACATATTCAAAGGAGAAAATGAATGTGACATTGTTTATAATTGTACAAGTGGTTCTCTCACTCGTTTCTTCCTTTTCTTCAAACGTAACTTACGGTTCTTTTCGTATAAATAATGCACAACGAAATATGAAATGAGACCAAACACAACTCCTAAAATCGTCATTCCAATTAATACATACACTTCACTTTGTAATAAGCTCTTTAATATCGTAAAAATGTGACTTGAAAACAAGTCCGATATCGTAAATGGTTCATGATGAATTTTCTGTACATGAAATGGATAAATCATTTTTCCTAGCGCATACGCAAGCGGAAATAAAAATACTGGGAGAAACGATATTTTCCCAATAATATTGCCAATAACTGCCGCAGGAAAAGATCCCTTTGCTAACCTGACGATTGGATAAAATATTACATATACGAGCGATGCCGTATAAATGACTAACATTTCTAAGCCGAATCCTATAGCAAACCCTAACGATACTTTCTTTGCGCCTTCTGGCGATCGAAGCAACTTATAATATTGAAACTTTAATATTCTCCACATCCGCTGGAAAAACGAATATGTTTTCTTAGTTGTTTTCACCCTCATCATCTCTTTAAC
>NZ_JBNLYE010000535.1:0-2159 GCF_050172095.1 Bacillus sp. GMs2/2 | reverse complement strand
TGTTGACCTTAAAAAGAAATGTGTATATAATTACATGTAGTTATTAAAACTACATGTAATTATATGAGGGGTGTTATTATGAATGCTTATGTAAGGGAACCAGTTAATGCATTTACTCACTTAGGTGGAGCGATATTATCATTTATTGCCTTATTAGCTATGCTTGTGAAAGTTTCTATCAAGATGCCATCATTTGCTGCAATTACAGCTGTTATTTTGTTTGGTATTGGAATGATGGTCCTTTATACGGCGTCAGCTGTGTATCATAGTGTTGTGGCCAATGAACGTGTTATTTACTTCTTTAGGAAGCTAGATCATTCTATGATTTTTATATTAATTGCAGGTACATATGCACCCTTTTGCTTAATTACATTAAATTCAGCAAGTGGTTTACTATTATTTTGTTTAGTCTATGCAACTGCGATTTGTGGCATTGTATTTAAAATGTTTTGGTTTAATTGTCCAAGATGGTTATCGACAGCAATTTATATTACGATGGGTTGGTTAATTGTGTTATTCTTTGCACCGTTAGCTGAGAATTTAAGTACAGGAGGCATTATTTTCTTAGTACTTGGGGGCATTTTTTATACAATTGGTGGATTTATTTATGGAACAAAGCCAAAATGGTTAGAGTTTAAATATATGGGGCATCATGAAATTTTTCATGTTTTTGTATTATTAGGTAGTCTTGCGCATTTTCTAAGTGTATATTGTTATGTAATTTAATAAAAAAACGCTACATAATAAAAATTATGTGGCGTTTTTTTATTAACTGATTAGAATCGTATATGTTATAAAATTATTATGGGATAAAATGTAAGTTTCTGTGTTCGCATGTTAAACATAGGATAAGAAATATGTGATATACTTTGAGAAGTTTATAATGAATGAAATATGGAGGACTATAATTATGGCAATACTTGTAACAGGTGGAGCAGGATATATTGGTAGTCATACATGTGTAGAATTACTAAATAGCGGTTACGAAGTTATAGTAGTGGATAACCTTTCGAATAGCTCGGTAGAATCTATAAATCGAGTGAAAGAAATAACAGGAAAACAATTTAAGTTTTATAAAGAAGATGTTTTAAATCGCGAAGCGCTTGACGCAATTTTTGAAGAAAATTCAATTGAAGCAGTTATTCACTTTGCAGGATTTAAAGCTGTAGGGGAGTCAGTAGCGATTCCATTAACATATTATCATAACAACATTACAAGCACGTTAGTGCTATGTGAAGTAATGCAGAAACATAATGTAAAGAAGATAATCTTTAGTTCATCTGCAACTGTATATGGTATCCCGGAAACGTCACCGATTACGGAGGAGTTTCCATTAAGTGCAACAAATCCATATGGTCAAACGAAATTAATGATTGAGCAAATTATGCGTGATGTAGCATTTGCAGATGCAGAATGGAGTATCGCATTACTTCGCTATTTCAATCCATTTGGTGCACACGAAAGTGGGCGTATCGGAGAAGATCCAAATGGAATCCCAAATAACTTAATGCCATATGTAACGCAAGTAGCGGTAGGTAAGTTAAAAGAATTAAGCGTATTCGGAAATGACTATCCAACGAAAGATGGAACAGGAGTCCGTGATTACATCCATGTTGTGGACTTAGCAAATGGTCACGTAAAGGCGCTTGAGAAAGTACTGAGTACAACAGGAGTAGATGCTTATAACCTGGGCACAGGCATGGGCTATAGTGTACTAGAGATGGTTGAAGCGTTTGAAAAAGTTTCGGGCAAGAAAGTTCCTTATAAAATTACAGAGCGTCGCCCAGGTGATGTGGCAGTATGTTTTGCTGATGCATCGAAAGCAAAGCGTGAATTAGGCTGGGAGGCAACACGCGGATTAGAAGAAATGTGTGCTGACTCTTGGAAATGGCAATCAAATAATAAAAATGGCTATTTAGAAGTTTAATGATGAATATAAAAAATGACCTTTGCATAAAAGCAAGAGGTCATTTTTTATATTCATTTTCTACTAAGTTTATTAGCGAACCTAGAAAAGAACGTTCGCTGTTTTAAATGATATGATTTTACAATATCTTATGCTAGAAGGTAGTAGAATGAGATAGAGTAATGTATTATTTTATTAATTTTTTATGGGAATTGAAAGCGTATTATTGAAATGTATTCCAACACTTGTATCA
>NZ_JBNLYE010000534.1:0-2161 GCF_050172095.1 Bacillus sp. GMs2/2 | reverse complement strand
AAAATCCTTTCATCTCCCTATATAAAATTGTTTATATTATGAAAAAGATGTAATTAATTTTAGAGTTCCGCCACATATCCATCAAGCTAAGCTTATTTAAGTTTAGCTACTCTTTTTAATCTTGAATTTTAAAAAAGAGTAGCAGGTAGTACGGTTATGTCTATATATCTAAAAAACTTAAAATTAAACTATGAGTTCATGGATAAATTAAAAACTGCGGCGTAAGTACTACAGTTTCTTCCTTCTTCATTGAGTTGAAATATGTAAAGTTACGTACTTTAACTGTAGTGGACTTGTACTACGCGTTCATATTAATTTTATAGACGTTTAAGGATTTTGTTTTATGGGTAGTATTCTTGCTGTGAAATCAGGATTGTAAATATAGATGAACGTGATTCAAATCAAAAAAAGGTACTCCTAGAAGTACCTTTTTTACTATTCTAAATGTGCGAACGCTTTCAAAATTATTGGATATAAATTGATGTACGCATTGTATTAAATGGTGCATTTATAGATGTCTTTTGGTACTCAAAAGTTCCTTGTTGGTGTCCAGAAGCATCCCATTTATAATACCAGCCAACGATTGGTCTTCCGCCAATTATAGTGGAATCAATACTTTTTATATTAGAACCATTCATTTTAGCAAATGGGTTTTGGCCATAGCCCATTTCTTTCGTTGTAATATATAAGTATTTCCCCCCGTGGTTACGCGATGTGCTGAAGCTGTTCTGATTAATTGTTTCTACCCCGCCTAGCTCAGACTCTACTTGTACGACGTTTAATGAAGTAAGTGGTGCTGCTGGTCCAGCTGAAGCTTCTGTTGCCATTCCTAATCCGACGAACGCTGTGATTGCTAACGATGAAATCACTAGTGCTGCTTTTTTTAACATAAAAACATCCCCTTCCATCTATTGTTTTCTCTTTCATTGTCAATATAATCCTAATAATCTTATATGTAAATAGATTGTAACTGCAGAAATAAAAGAAAGAATATTCTGATTTATTAACATTGAAAAATATGACTTCAACTTTTTTCGTTAAAGATAGACATCAATCTCTAACTACCTAATGACCTCAAATAAACGCTATTCAAGCCATTTTAAGAGGTACAAAAGACCTTATAGTATATAAGGTCTTTCCCGACACTCTGAAAAAACCCGTGAATCATTCACGGGTTTTACTTTAATAACTAATTGCAATTGTACCTTCACCTGCATGAACCGCAAATGAAATTGGTAATGGATATAATTTGAAATCCATTTCAGGGAATGCTTGTCTAATATCTGCAATCCATTCTTCAGCTCCAGCTTTATCGTTAGCATGGAACATGTGAAGTACTTTTGGTAATTCTTTTTCAAGTTCATTTTTAATATATTCTCGACATTTTTGGATTTTACGAACTTTCTTTTCAAGTAAAAGCTCTCCACCTTTTACTTCTAATATTAAGTTGACACTTAATAAACTTCCAAGTAAAAATTGAATACCCTTTACACGGCCACTTGCATATAGACCTTTTAAACTCTTTGGAAATACATGAAAAGGTCTTCTTTTTTCCTCTACTAATGTTTTGTGTATATCTTGTAAAGTCATACCATCATTGTATAACGATTTCGCTTTTCTAATTAGTTCATCCATTGGATAACTTGTTGTTTCACTGTCTAATACCGTTAATGGAAAACCTGCCATTTCTGCAGCTAACTTCATATTTTGATAGGTTCCACTTACTTTTCCGCTAATAGCAACTGCAAATCCCTCTTCATATTCTTCTTTGCATTTCGAAAATAACTCTACCATTTCCCCTATGTTAGGCTGTGATGTAGTGACAGTTTTACCTTCGTTCAAAGCATTATAAACGCGCTCACGCACACCTTCTTCGCAATCTTTGTACGACACACCATCAATAATAACTTCAATTGGGATAACAAAGTTATCTCCTTCTGTTTTAAAACTCGCAGTTGTACTATCAGTAATCCAAGCAACACGCTTCATGTTGTTCCTCCCTTAATTCAATTCCTCTTTTCTGACTTTTCTATATATTTATGTTACGAAAAGAGAATATCCCTGTAATAGTAACAGGACTTTATTGTTTTGGCTATAGTAGATGCATATTAAATGTGACTATTTCTTGTCTATTTCACAAATAAAAAAGAAAATCAAGGAA
>NZ_JBNLYE010000533.1:0-2184 GCF_050172095.1 Bacillus sp. GMs2/2 | reverse complement strand
CTTTACGTTTTTTATAGTAATAAAAATCATTTTTTGTTTCAGAGGCAATCCATTTTGTTAGCTTGATGGGCATAGGATAGCACCCAGATGACGAACCAATTATCTTTCAAGAAGACGACTTGAAATCTGGATTTGATACAGGAGTTGCCTACTTCCCCGATTCAGATGGTACTAATTTAGAGCTAATTGCTCCAAAAGGGCCCTTCAGACGTGAATAGTTAAAATAAATTAATACCGAAACAAGCCACCTTCTGCCTGGAAGGTGGCTGTTTGTCGGCAAGTTGATAAAATGACTAAAAAAGGACAAACTCTCCAATGTGAGAAGTTTGTCCAAAAAGTTATTCGTATTAACTATTTTTACACTAATACGAATAATAGTGAATTAGAATAATGACTTAATACTTGCTAAGACAGTAAGTACACCTACAATAATAACAAATACGTTACTCATTTTCCCTTTGTATTTAGCTAGTACTGGAACTTTTTGAATCGCATACATCGGTAATAGACATAAGATAGCAGCAACTAATGGACCGCTTAGAGAATCAATAAGTCCAAGAATACTTGGATTTGTATAAGCAACAAACCAGCATGATAATACAACAAAAGTAAGGATTACTGTCTTAATTGTTTTTTCTTCAATATCTTTTCCACGTGATTTACCGAACTTAATAATCATGTCACGCATTACTTCAAATGCTCCTATATAATGGCCAAGGAAAGACTTTGTAATAGCCACAAAAGCAATAATTGGAGCTGCAATAGTGATTACAGGCGAATTAAGCTCATTAGCAAGATATGAAAGAATTGATAAGTTTTGTTCTTTTGCCATTTTTATGTCATCTGGAGTCAAACTCAATGCGCTACTCCAAACGAAGAACATAACAACAGCGAATGTCATGATATAACAAACCTTTTGTATTTGCGCACATTTAGCATCAGTGGCTTCGATTCCATACGTAGCTCTCTGTTTCACAACAAATGATGAAATCATAGGTGAATGATTAAATGAGAATACGATGATTGGTAGAATCATCAATATCGTCCCAAAATAGCCTGTTCCTGTTGAAGCAGTTGAAACAGCTGAAAAACTAAGCATTGACGTATTCCACTGTGGAATTAAAGATATTGCGATAAAAAGTAGAGAAACTATGAAAGGATACACTAACATACTCATTACCTTTACAGTAATATCTTGACCAAAATTCAGTATAGCGATAAGACCAAGAACTAATACAAGTGATAAAATAGCTCTTGGAGGTTCTGGCATGTGCAATTGATGCACGATAAAACTACTTGCAGTGTTTGTAAGCGCAACCGAATACATTAGTACGATTGTATAAATTGAACCGAAATATACGATGTTAAAAATGATACTCGCTTTATTTCCGAAATACTCTCTAATTGTACCTGTGATCCCCTCATCAGCAGAATTAGAAGCATATATCATTTTAGCAAGCGCCCTATGTGAGTAGTACATAACTGGATATGCAAGTAATGTAATTAGTAGTAAAGATAATAAACCACCTGAACCTGCATTAATCGGTAAAAAGAGCACCCCTGCTCCAATTGCAGTTCCAAATAGACTGAGTGCCCATGTAGTATCCTGCTTATGCCACTTTTTCGGATCTGCATATTGCTCATTTTTTCGTGCGGTATTTTCAGCTTGAACTTCTATTTTCTTTGCAGTATTCCCGTTCATATAATAACTCCCCCTTGTATCTATTCCTGCATCTCTCTTTGCACCTAACAAATATTCACTTTTTGGAAAATGAATTCCTTACAAGTTGCCCCACATTGTATGTCCTTCATCATAATGAATCCAAATTGAAACATTCGCTAATTAGCGTCCTAATATAATTGTTAGCGTTCACAAAAAAGTTTACTCGTAATATCCGCTCTTTATATAAAGACCCCTTAAGAGAACAATATAGAATAGACTTCATAAATACGTTGCAACATTTCTAATAACAGTGTATTACTTTAATGGTTTCTCTTTTTTACTTTTAAAAGTAATTTTAGCTAAACCGGCCTCTCTTCATTTGCGAGGCGTTTCTTTCTCAATTCTATACATTACTTTCATAACTTCGGTAGCACTGATGATATTGCTTACACAAGCCACTGAAGCACATTACATACATTTCGCCTCTAATCACACACCTTTCTTACTAATAATCGCATTTT
>NZ_JBNLYE010000532.1:0-2185 GCF_050172095.1 Bacillus sp. GMs2/2 | reverse complement strand
TAAAAAAGCTATATTAGATCTTGTCTTTTATCTCGTAATCCCATTCCTCATTTGGAAATTTGCAAAACCTTATATCGATCCTTATTACGCGATGTTACTTTCCTCTGTTCCGGGGATTATTTATACACTGTATACCTTTAAAAAAGAAAAACAGTTTAACGTGACAGGGTTCTTTATTTTAATTACACTCATTTCTAATACCACGGTAGATTTATTATCTGGGTCAGCTGAACGAATGTTGTGGAATGATGCATATTATCACATCGTACTCGGTATTATCGTCATATGTACAATTTTTATAAAGAAACCACTTATGTTATATTTCGCTGCGGATATTGCCGCACTGCAAGGCCATGACCGTGATAAAAGTCGTGAACTGTATCGTGATAGTCGTATTTATCCAGCACTACAATATTTAACGCTATTTTTCGGTCTACAATTCATATTAAAAAGCTTCTTAAAAATTTATTTCATCTCTGTTTTCGGTGTAGATGGCTATGGTGAAATGAGAGCGATTATGACCGCTGTTGGATGGGGCATTTCCATTTGTATCGGAATTGGATTTGTTTGGGTAAATAATAAAATACATGCCGTTACGGAAGAACAAGAATCCGTGCAGTAAATACAAATCCCCTAGTGTAATACGACACTAGGGGATTTTTGGTTTGCTAAACATATGACTAAAATTTAACTTGATTTTTTTCTTTTACTTTTTACATTTCGGTAAAACAAAGCAGCACTCAGCGGCATAACACCAAACCACTTATTCATAAATGGCTCTTTTTCAGCACGGCGTTGTTCTTTCTTTTGTTTTCGATCTTCTTTTGGAGCATCCATATACGACACAAACTGCTGCGTCACAAAGCGAACATAATCATTAGTAGACATATTATCATCACCTCTACTTGATTAGTATGTCCACTTTTTTATACATTAATCTTTTCCTTTAATTCATTCATAATTTGCTTTACAGACTTATTTGTCGTATCGATATGAATATGAGCCTCTTCATAATAAGCTCGGCGTGATTCAAATTTCTTTACGAATGCATCTATATCTTTCTTTTGAAATAGTGGACGTGTCGTATCTTCACGAAGCCTTTCTGCAATTACATGCGGATCACAATATAAATACACGACAGTTCCGTTCTCTTTCATCCACTTGCGATTTTCCGCTCGTTCAATAATTCCCCCACCAGTTGTAATAATAACATTATGGACTGGTAGCGCACGTAACATTTCGCTTTCATATTCCCGAAAAGCCATTTCGCCTTCTTCGGCAAAAATATCACGAATTGCCTTCTCTTGCTTCTCTTCGATTTTTTGATCAGTATCTACAACATCCATTTGAAGTTCTTTACTTAACGCTTTTCCAATTGTTGTTTTCCCTGCTCCCATGTAGCCGGTTATGTATATAGATTTCATTTCTTGTCCTCTCAATCGTCATTTATTAATTGTTATTATAACGAAAGATGCTACTTTGTTTAATAAAAAAACGTTTTGTTCTTATACTATGAAGAACAAAACGTAACACTCGCTTTTACTTATAAGTGCCTCTTCTCACCCACTGCGTTGCAATCCATTTCTCGCCTTTCGTTACAGGTGCCCCTTCGTGTAACGTAAGCTCGTTTAATGATTGATCTTGATAAAAATACTCAAAGTATACTGCCATTCCCTTTCTAGGGTGTACAGAAAGATTTAATTTTGGGAAGTACGTTTCTCCGCCTTCTTCTACATCATTTAAATACATTACAAGCGTACTAATACGATTGTTAGCAGCTGATCTACTATGTTCCGCAAAATAATCATAGTGTGCTTTATATTGTTGATCCACTTCATAATTTAAAATGTGCAATCCTTCTCCGTGCGCCACCGGAACATTCATGATAGATGAAATTCGTTTTTCAATCTTTGAAGTAAGTTCATTGTCTTCCAAAAATGCACCGCTACTTGTTCGAATATCATTTACATCACGTGATGAACCAATTTTAGAACGCTCCATTTTATTTTTAGACATTTCAATCAATTCATCACACTCTTCATCACTTAGTACATTTGCTAATACGACAATAAGAGGTTCTTCGAATTTTGAAATAATGTGTATTTCTCTATCTTCTGTCATAATCGTATTTCCTTTATGATCAAAAATAGTTTGTTCCTTATTTTCACCTATTTGATTGTTGTTT
>NZ_JBNLYE010000531.1:0-2185 GCF_050172095.1 Bacillus sp. GMs2/2 | reverse complement strand
TTACTGGTGGTACAGGTTCGTGGGGGCATGAACTTATAAAACAACTATTAGAAAAATCACCGAAAGAAATTAGAGTTTTTTCAAGAAATGAAACGGTCCAGTTTGAAATGCAGCAACAGTTTATAAATGATGATAGGTTAAAATTTATTATTGGAGATATTCGTGATAAAGATCAACTAGTCTATGCTTGCCAAGGTGTACATTATGTGTTCCATCTTGCAGCTTTAAAACATGTTCCAGTATGTGAGTATTATCCTTATGAAGCTATAAAAACCAATATACATGGTACGCAAAATGTAATTGAAGCCTCTATACAGATGCAAGTTGAAAAAGTTATATATGTTTCAACGGATAAAGCAGCTGATCCATCAAATACGTATGGGATGACAAAAGCAATTGGTGAAAAATTAATGGTTCATGCGAATATACAAACGAAGAAAACAAAATTCATTTGTGTTCGTGGTGGAAATGTTTTAGGAACGAGTGGAAGTGTAGTACCACTTTTTAAACAACAAATTAAAAAATCTTCAGAAGTAGGGATTACCGATGCGAATATGACTAGATTTTTCTTAACAGTTGAAGATGCTGTTGGGTTGTTATTTAAAGCCGTATATCAAGGTAGAGGCGGGGAAATCTTTGTTATGAAAATGCCGGCATGTAAAATAACAGATTTAGCAGAATTGTTAATTGAATATTCAGGAAAAGAAAATGTTAAGGTAAAAGAGGTAGGGATAAGACCGGGTGAAAAATTAAGTGAAATGCTTCTATCTGAGGTAGAGAGTAAAACAAGTATAAGTTTTGATCAAAATTATTTTGTGGTACTACCGACTATTCCTATAGAAGGACTTCAAGAATATTATTCTAGCTATCCTTTAGTGGATGTGAAGAGTTTTAGTTCTCAACAAGATTTACTTGCAAAACATGAGGTGAAACAAATGCTATTAAAAGGAGGGTTTTTGCGATGAAAAAAAATGCGAGCCTTTTAATAACTGGTGCAAATGGTTTCACAGGACGCCATGCTTGCCAATATTTTTTAGAGCAGGGCTTTCATGTAATTCCTATGTTTCAAAATCGTGCACATAGAGAAAAAAATAGAAATGGTATTACTTGTAATTTAACTAATAAGAGCGAAGTAATGAAGGTAATAAAACAAATAAAGCCAGACTACGTATTGCATTTAGCAGGAAGGAATTCGGTTATAGAATCTTGGACAGCTGCCCTTGAATATATAGAGATTAATGTAATAGGAACATTATATTTATTAGAAGCAATTAAGCAAGAAGCCTCGCATTGTAGAACATTAGTTATAGGATCTGCTTTGCAAGTAAATAGTATGAACGAAATAAAAATTTCAAATCCATATAGTTTAAGTAAAACGATGCAAGTCATTATTGCAGAGGTTTGGGGAGGATTAATGGATTCAAATATTATCATTGCAAAGCCCTCAAACTTAATTGGTCCAGGGGAATCGAATGGCATTTGTTCGATTCTCGCAAAGAAAATGATAGATATAGAATCAGGTAGAAGTAAAGCCATTATTGAAGTAAACAGTTTGAAAGATAGTAGAGATTTTCTAGATGTACGTGATGCGGTCAAAGCGTATCATGTGTTATTACGAGATGGAATAAATGGAAAACAATATAATATCGGATCAGGAGTAAAACGATCTTTATTAAATGTACTAGAACAATATAAAGAATTAACACAGCTAAATTTTTTTATAGAGGAAACAGAGAAGAGTGGGAGCGACTCAAATGAGAGTTTAGCAATAGAAGAAATAAAAAGGTTAGGTTGGATCCCAGAAATTGAATTTCATCAATCATTAAAAGATGTACTTGAGTATGCGAAGTGTAGTGACATCTGCATGCAATGAAAAACAAAAAAGGGTGTAAGAAATATATGAATGATTATGAAATAATAGATAATCAAAATACGCTATTTCTTTCAATTGTTGATACGTTGGATTGGAGAGATGAAGAAGCGCATGTATTGCGTCTTTATGAGGCAATACATAAATATCAAGCGTATGTAGAAGAAAAAAGAGTTAATCAAATAAAGTCAGCATTAGAGACGGAAACTAGATATGTGATTCAAATCTTTGCTCAATACGAGTGTAGTGAGTATGGAAATGATTTTTATGAACTCATTAAAGATCTTTTACAAGATATAGAGGTGGAGTTAAAGA
>NZ_JBNLYE010000530.1:0-2198 GCF_050172095.1 Bacillus sp. GMs2/2 | reverse complement strand
AATGCCTTATCACAGATGACTCAAAAAGGATCAAATACTACTTTAGTGAAAAAAAGACTCAAAGCAGCTAGTATCGGCTTAGCTATGTTAGAAAGTGTTTGGAAGCAAGAAACTCATCATTATACTCAGGAAGATTTAGCAGAAGCTCGTAATGTTCTAATTGGTTTGCTTCCATCAATTGAAAAGATTTACGTTAAGTCAAAGCTTGGGAGTCCTCAAAGAACGCTTTTAGAAAGAAGAATAAAATCGTTGGAACTTTCTATTCAAGCAATAGACAATTATTCTAGTAAATAACTCATTTAAAGAGTCTTATTACAAAAGTGTAGCAAGGCTCTTATATCATTCTATCAAAATTAAATATCCTTACTTGCTACATTGCAGCAAGGGCAAAACATCTTGATCTACCTCATAATTATTCTCAAACTTCACATCTTCAAGAACATTTCATTGTCTTTAATAAAAATCCATGCATTAAGTAATCTTCAATCGCAAAAACACTCAATTATTTAATTTACGAAAATGGAATACCGCCATGTATTGCTGTGATCATGTTAATCAGCTAGAAGAACTAACTTTTGAAAACGATATTCCTTGGATTGAAAATCAAATTTCATCTATAAATTCTAATGCAACTCAACTTCACTTTTATATGGTAGCAGGACAACTTGAAAATAAACCTCTTTTAACGGCCAATAATCACTTGTATAGAGCTTTAAAAGATAAAGGGTACAAAAACCACTTATGAAGAGTTTCAAGACGGTCATGATAGCATGTGAGGGTGAAAAAAGTTGTTTGATGGATTGAAAGCTTTGAAATAGATAAAAACCACACTTTAAAATAAAAAGGAGAGAAAATCTATGAAGCAGGAAGAACTCGATAAAAAACTAAAAAAACAAGAGATTTTAGTAAAAGATGAGAAAGTTTGGTCCTATACGTATGAGGATCATATTAGTTCTATCGTTAAACAAGCAGAACAGAAAGGAGCTTTTGATAATTTACCTGGTAAAGGGAAACCTCTTAATCTTGATAAAGATCTTTCTTACAATCCTGAAAAGCAACTTTATAGAACTTTAGCAAATAATCATGTTTTACCTAGGTGGATTGAGCTTTCAAAAGAAATTGACGATTTAAAAGAAAAGCTAAAAGAAAATACAAATACTGCAGAAGCAGCGGATTTAATTCGAACTATTAATAAAAAGGTATTAGAACATAATCTACTTTGTCCACCAAGCGCGCAAAAAATGAGGGTGAAAATGGATTTTTAACGATTTTCAATTAAGCTATCGCTTGCTATATAATTAAGTTAGGCATTTTCAATTCATTACTAAAGGGAGGCAAATGTAGTGAAGAATACGTATCAATTTCAAATTCCGAAAGAACTAGAACAGTATCGTAGTATTTTAGAAGAAAGTGTGAAACCGTATGTTAAAGTGTCTGGAACGCAAGCAGAGACAACGCTTTTTGAAAGTAAGTTTGGTGGATATCCGTATTTACCTATAGATCAAGAGCATCCTAAAGACTCAAACGGACAACCTATGATGCTACTTGCGCAGTTAAACCTTGAAGAAATACCAAACATTGAACATATGCCTCAACATGGAATGTTACAGTTTTTCATAAGTGCTGAAGAAGATCTTTTTGGAGCAGATTTTGATCATCCAACAGTCCAAAAAGACTTTCGAATTATTTATCATTCTACAATTATAGAAGATTTAAATAAGGTTATTACTGATTTTAGTTATTTAAACACTTTAGATTTAGAGAATTTTATCATACCCGAAGCAGCAAAACTAAAGTTTGAGTTGGCATATCAACCAGTAACACCAAGAGATTATCGATTTGAAATGATTTTTAGTGATAACATTGATTGGGAAGAAATTGTTGATGAAGAAAATAATACAGAATTAGGCGAACTGTATGATGATTTATGTAAAGATCAAGGACATAAAATTGGTGGTTATCCATTTTTCACACAGACAGATCCGAGAGAATGGGAAGAAAAATACCAGCAACATGACATATTATTGCTGCAAATCGATACAGACGATTCATTAAATATTATGTGGGGCGATTCTGGGGTTGCTAATTTCTTTATACGTAAGGAAGATTTGTTAAATCTAGATTTTTCCAATGTCATTTACAATTGGGATTGTTACTAGAAGATATAAATAAAATAATAGCAAACAAAAAATCTTCCT
>NZ_JBNLYE010000529.1:0-2200 GCF_050172095.1 Bacillus sp. GMs2/2 | reverse complement strand
TGGTTAAACCATATTTCTACGTATTTGAAACAAATTATTTCACTGAATTGTATGTTAAAGAGAGTGAGGGATTTATGAAATGTAGATTATTCCTTGATTTCTTACTCGTGATTTTACTTGGACATCGGAAAAGAAGTTACGTTATATACGATTTCAAAAGGGGATATTATTCAGTGCATCAAAAGATGCGCTCCGTTTCCTGTTTCCTATCCTACTAAATTACCATTCCAAGCAAATTTCTTCTCTTTCAAACAATTCATCCATTGAATAAAGATAATTCGGCCATACGTATCGGAGGACATGAAACTTTCTTAATACCATTTGGAATATATTTCAATATACTTCCGATACTATAACAGATCGAAAATTTCTTTATTGGAGGTATATAATGGCATATCCATTTCGTAACTTAGTATTTGAAGGTGGCGGGGTAAAGGGAAGCGCTTATATAGGTGCCATCCGTGCACTAAATGAAGAAGGGATTTTACCAGAAATACAACGATTTGGAGGGACTTCAGCAGGAGCGATTACTGCATTACTTTTAGGTCTTTCCATTCCATTCGCAGATCTTGTAAAAATCCACAAAGACATGAATTTCAAAGCGTTTAAAGATGATGATTTTTCGATTGTACAAGATAACATTCGTTTATTTTTTGATGGTTTTGGTATCTATAAAGGGGATTTCTTCACTGAGTGGGTAGGAAAGATTGTTGAAAAGTGGACAGGGAGTAAGGACACAACTTTTCAGCAGTTGTATGACAAAACAGGAAAAGACGTGTTTTTCCAAGGAACGAACATTTCTACACACCAGCTTCGTACGTTTTCACGCGAAACGACACCTGATGTCCCATTAGTAGTTGCTGTGCGGATTTCGATGTCCATCCCATTCTTTTTTAAATCTGTGGAATGGGATAAAGATTATTATGTAGACGGAGGTGTACTCGATAACTACCCAATTCGTTTATTTGATCGAAAAAGTTTTGTGAATAAAGAAGAACACTTCACGACCACAGATACGATTGACGAGGTTAATAAACTGATAAGCAATATAGAGGATCATTTTACATTAAGAAGCTTACACACGAAATACAATGCATCTTTCTTTGATCCTACAGATGAAATTGTCTACAACAAAGAAACACTTGGTTTCCGTTTAGAATCTCAGGCGGAGGTTGCCATGTTAAAACATATCGCAACCTCAACAGAACATCATATTGGCCATTCTCTTATTCATTTTGCATGGAATTTGTCTCAAACCATGATCAAAGGTCATGAGAGCGGAAAAACCACCAAAGAAGATGCTGCCCGCACTGTATTTATTAATACATTCTTTACGTCGGCGTTTAATTTTGATATCACAGAAGAAGAAAAGAAAACACTCATGAATTCAGGTTATACTTCTACTAAAGACTATCTACATCAGTTTAATACGTCTGAAGTAAAATTGTTTAATCGACCATAAAGCCGAGTGCAATGCACTTGGCTTTTTTTAATCGTCCTGTAAATTCTTTTTTTAGTAGCTAATAAAAATTTAGATAGACTATGCATAGAACAAGAGAGAGGAGATAACAGAAAGTAATAAATATAAGTTTTGATGACTTCTTATTTTGTAAAACTAGGGTGTAGAAAGGGTGAAACAGGTGGAAGAAAAACGAATTATGATTTATACAATTTTTTGGCTAACACAGTACAAAAGAGAACCTTAAAACGGTGGATAGGAATGTATCAAAAAATGAATAGAGTAGCAAGGCGGATTTATTGTGGAAGTAGGGATTTTCCTTTTTCTTTCTACTGATAATAAAACGTTATGTAGACTGGGGATGTATAAGGTATTCATTGCTATTCCTTCAAAATGCTGATGTTACATCACATTAAAATAACCTCTAATTTAAGTATTGAAATTCTCTAAATCTCGATGTATTATATTCTTGTATTTTCTCACTTTGCGAAGCCTAGAAAACATCATCACTTCTGAAAGAACTCGAACTCTAGCCGGTTCTTTGAATTTACTTGAACTTATTTTTGAATCATTGTATTATATTTTCGAGTCTTACTCATATAAATCATTATCAGGAGAATCTGCAAATTTGCAGGTTCTTTTTTATTTTATTGAAAGTAAAATTTTAGCCAGTCGTTTATTTTCATATTGTTGGTTTTTATACGTGTTTGGTAAAAAATCAATGTGTTGCAAAAAAATACT
>NZ_JBNLYE010000528.1:0-2201 GCF_050172095.1 Bacillus sp. GMs2/2 | reverse complement strand
AAAACTTACTAATATTGAACCTAAGATACTCAAAAAATAAAATTGATTTAAATTAACAAAGCCTAATAGAAATAAAATAATACCTATTAAACTCCAAAAAATTCTATCCATCACTTTCCCCTTCGCCAAAAAAGTACTTATATGTAAATAATATCATAAACGCAGACGTAAAAGTATTAGTAACAAAGTTTCAAAATATTTATAATTTAATTCCAATTAATATTATAAAAGAGAACCATTAAAATCCAATATGCATAATTGCATATTGGATTTTAATGGTTCAGTGTAACTTTTTTTCTCTTAAGATAAACTTATTTCTAATAATTTATCTTTTATATTAGGCCTGACACGACCAAAAAAAGAATTTTGTACGTTTAAGAAATTTTTTCCAATTAATTAAGTTTTTAGTTATGTGAAGAGCTTGATACTCTTCATTTTTATGAATTGTACACCCTATTGATAGTGTTTTATTACCTTGATAATAAAGGGTTTGCAAGCTATCAATAACATTTATCAAAATTAAAAAGAAAGACAGGTTTACCAGTTGGTGCGTCTACTACTTATTTATGTAAAAAAGTTCCTTAACTTACAATTTCCTTTTTGGGGTCATGTGACTCTTTATGGAACAACGTTTTTTTACAATCTATTCATTCAACTTTTTTGATTTAAAGATAGTAACAACCAAAATATAAATTGTCCTGTTACAAAAATAATAAATTGTATACCTAATTTATTATTTGAAATAAAACTATAATAGACCAAATTATTAAAGCTAGTGAATAAAAGTTTGCCATAAATTTAGTTGTTATTGTTGTTTAGTGTAAATATAATTCATCTGGTTTCTTCATAAATAATTAACCTCCAAATATTTAGTTGTCTAATGAAAAAATTTATTCAATATTTTTGGAATGTTTTGCCATATTTAAAGATAACTCTGAACTTGGATTATAGTGATGATTTTCAATGGCTATTATTGTTTGACGACTCATTTCTAAAGCATCGGCCATTTGATTTTGCTTTAAAATTTTAATCTGATTTTTCATATTCATATGTTAACCTATCGATGTATATTATATACATGCTAGGTTAACATAACGTCCTATTATCGGTAGCAAATCCTACGGCTTCCCCTTACTCCTGTAAGGGGTTTTCTTCTTTCTCTCTCTTTTTCTTTATGCATGTTTTTATACATTGTTGATATAGCGAGAATCTTGGGGATTCTTGCTATTCTTTTTTTGCATAAAATCTTGTATATCAAAAAAAGATTTTGATGTTATTATCGAGAAGTAATACATATCGGTGTTAAAATCGGAATGTATTTCGGAATTAAATCGTTTTTAAAATCGGTTTTCATATCGGTTATAAGTACATTCCGATTTTGACTAGAATCTTGATTTAATCGTGTTTTTCAAACGAAAAACGTATTCCGTTTTTGGGGGAGGAATGAAATTTGGAACTAAAATCGGAAATGCATACACCGAAAATTGTTGCGGATTTTTTAAGGATCACACCCGATTTGTTAAAGGTATGGTCAAATGAATTTAACATACAAACGGAGCGAAGTCAGGGAGGGCATCGCAGATACTCAAAAGAAAATATAGAAGAATTAAAAGCAATAAAAGAAAAAATACAGATTCAAAAATGGTCTTACGATCAAGTTCGATCATGGCGAAATGGAGAACTTGATTCATTTGTTTCAAAAGAAGAAAAATCAGAATTAGAAAAGAAATTGAATGAAGTATTAGAAAATCAGCAATTACAAAATCAATTTAATCAAGCACTCGTTCAAAAATTACAAGAAATTACGAATGAATTAGTTACAACAAAAGAGCATTTAGCAAATACGGAGAAAAAGTTAACTGAAGTAGAAGGTAAAAACAGTGAATTAGAAGTTTTTATAGAGAAGAAGCTAGAGAAGCGAGATCAATTATTGCTTGAAAATATTAGAGATATGCAAGCACAAAATCAGAAACAAAAACGGAAAGGTTTTTTCAGTTTGTTCAAAAAGTAAATTTGGAAGATATTTCGTGCAAAGTTCTAATGTCGGAAAAAGAAGAATAGAAATATAGCATACATACAATAAGGGAATGCAGTATAAATCAGTCTACAAGCATTCCCTTGCTATATATATGTTAATAATATTTTAATGCTGTTATTCCTATGTATGCCATATATAGGAGAGATAAAAAGATAAATATATC
>NZ_JBNLYE010000527.1:0-2205 GCF_050172095.1 Bacillus sp. GMs2/2 | reverse complement strand
ATTCTGAGCTTCGCCGAAGCTAACCCATCCTCTTAACCTTCCAGCACCGGGCAGGCGTCAGCCCCTATACTTCATCTTACGATTTTGCAGAGACCTGTGTTTTTGATAAACAGTCGCTTGGGCCTATTCACTGCGGCTGACCGAAGTCAGCACCCCTTCTCCCGAAGTTACGGGGTCATTTTGCCGAGTTCCTTAACGAGAGTTCGCTCGCTCACCTTAGGATACTCTCCTCGACTACCTGTGTCGGTTTACGGTACGGGCAGTTGTTTTCTCACTAGAAGCTTTTCTTGGCAGTGTGACATCAGGAACTTCGCTACTATTATTTCGCTCCCCGTCACAACTTGTCCTTAAAGAGTAAAGCATTTAACTCTACTCAAGACTCATTGCTTGGACATGCACTTCCAATCGCATGCATTCCTTAGCCTACTGCGTCCCTCCATTGCTCAAACAAAAACAACTGGTACAGGAATATCAACCTGTTGTCCATCGCCTACGCCTATCGGCCTCGGCTTAGGTCCCGACTAACCCTGGGCGGACGAGCCTTCCCCAGGAAACCTTAGTCATACGGTGGACAGGATTCTCACCTGTCTTTCGCTACTCATACCGGCATTCTCACTTCTAAGCGCTCCAGCCGTCCTCACGATCGACCTTCAACGCCCTTAGAACGCTCTCCTACCACTACACCTAATGGTGTAGTCCACAGCTTCGGTAATATGTTTAGCCCCGGTACATTTTCGGCGCAGGGTCACTCGACTAGTGAGCTATTACGCACTCTTTAAATGGTGGCTGCTTCTAAGCCAACATCCTAGTTGTCTGTGCAACCCCACATCCTTTTCCACTTAACATATATTTTGGGACCTTAGCTGGTGGTCTGGGCTGTTTCCCTTTCGACTACGGATCTTATCACTCGCAGTCTGACTCCCGGATATAAATGAATGGCATTCGGAGTTTATCTGAATTCGGTAACCCGAGATGGGCCCCTAGTCCAAACAGTGCTCTACCTCCATCATTCTCAATTCCGAGGCTAGCCCTAAAGCTATTTCGGAGAGAACCAGCTATCTCCAAGTTCGTTTGGAATTTCTCCGCTACCCACACCTCATCCCCGCACTTTTCAACGTACGTGGGTTCGGTCCTCCAGTGCGTTTTACCGCACCTTCAACCTGGACATGGGTAGATCACATGGTTTCGGGTCTACGACTACATACTCATTCGCCCTATTCAGACTCGCTTTCGCTGCGGCTCCGTCTCTTCGACTTAACCTCGCATGCAATCGTAACTCGCCGGTTCATTCTACAAAAGGCACGCCATCACTCATTAACGAGCTTTGACTTGTTGTAGGCACACGGTTTCAGGATCTATTTCACTCCCCTTCCGGGGTGCTTTTCACCTTTCCCTCACGGTACTGGTTCACTATCGGTCACTAGGGAGTATTTAGCCTTGCGGGATGGTCCCCGCGGATTCCGACGGAATTTCTCGTGTTCCGCCGTACTCAGGATCCTCCTAGGTGTTGTTAGCATTTCGTCTACGGGGCTTTCACCCTCTTTAGCGGAATTTTCCAAATCCTTCAACTATACTAACAGACTACCATATTGGAGTCCTACAACCCCAACAAGCAAGCTTGTTGGTTTGGGCTCTTCCCGTTTCGCTCGCCGCTACTCAGGGAATCGAATTTTCTTTCTCTTCCTGCAGGTACTAAGATGTTTCAGTTCTCTGCGTCTACCTCTAATCAGCTATGTATTCACTGAAAAGTAATATCCTATAAAAGATATTGGGTTCCCCATTCGGAAATCTCTGGATCATAGCTTACTTACAGCTCCCCAAAGCATATCGGTGTTAGTCCCGTCCTTCATCGGCTCCTAGTGCCAAGGCATCCACCGTGCGCCCTTATTCACTTAACCTTATCAACCTTACGGTTGGGTCTTGATCACTTCTTCTAGCGATAGAAGGTTAATCAATAAATAAGCAATTGAACTTATTAAAAAACTCATTCAACGCGGTGTTCTCGGTTTGTTTTGATTCTTTTTACTTCAATATCCAGTTTTCAATGAACGAATGTTTTGAGAGTAGACCTCTCAAAACTGAACAAAGTAAAGACGAAATGTGTATTTCCGTAATATTCCTTAGAAAGGAGGTGATCCAGCCGCACCTTCCGATACGGCTACCTTGTTACGACTTCACCCCAATCATCAGATCGGAAGAGCACAC
>NZ_JBNLYE010000526.1:0-2238 GCF_050172095.1 Bacillus sp. GMs2/2 | reverse complement strand
ATATTTTATCAAGTTAATTATATATGGGTATTTTAGTACGGTCCCCACTCAATATTCACCCCAACAATAAGAAAAACAAGTCCAATGATAAACCAAATGAGTGCAAGTGGAGCCATGAAACGAATCCATTTTCCATAAGAAATCCCGCTTGCTGCGAGAACGCCCATTAAAACACCGGAAGTTGGATTAAGGCAGTTTACTACACCCTCGCCGAGCATAACAGCCTGTACTGTAACTTGGCGTGTAATGTGCATGAAATCAGCTAATGGAGCTAATATCGGAATAAAAATAACCGATTCTCCTGTCCCGGATGAAATAAGGAAATGTAATGCAGCACTACTTACGTACATACCGATAACGCCAAATACAGGGCTTTGTCCTTCAAGAGACTGTGCGAGTTGGTTAACGATAGTATCAAGTAATTTGCCTTGTTCTAAAATGACTGAAATACAACGAGCCATTCCAACGATTAGAGCACCGTAGATAAGATTTTGGCAGCCAGTTAGAAAAGTAGATGCGATATCGTTTGCTTTCATACCACCTATTATTCCGGCTGTAATTGCTATGAAAATAAAAGTAGCGGTCATTTCTGCGTCCGTCCAATGTAGACGAAAAGCGCCTATTAAAAATGCAATTAATGATAAAGCTGCAACGAGTAAAATTAATTTATGACGTATCGTCCAAGGAACTTCCTTTTTCTCTGCTTCTTTTTCGCTTGAAAGAGCGTTACTTGGAAACCAGTTGTCGCCAAGGATGCTTCCTTTATTCGATTTTTTCAAGCGCTTTACATACCAATTAATATAAAGGATAGTGGCAAGTAAAAAAGATATATAGATAGCTGTGCGTAAACCAATTCCCGAAAACATCGGAAGTTCTGCGATCTTTTGTGAAATGCCTAAAGGTGAGGGGGATAAAATAGTAGCGTTAAAACCAGCATAAGTGCCTAAATAAATAATTGCTACGCCAACGATAGCGTCCCATTTTAATGTGCGGGCAACGATGATGCCGATAGGGATAAAGCCGATAACTGAGTTAACGATAATGCCAGTCGTTCCGAGAATGGAAAAGAGTGCAGCGACAATACATATGAAAAGTAATTGCTGATTACGAAATTTGTTAATAACATGATAGATTAAACCGTCAAGGGCACCTGTCTTTTCAAGAATTGCAATGGCTCCACCTGTAAATAAAATTAGAAAGATAATAGGAGCAGCAAGTGTCATTCCTTTTTCAATAGCGGTAAAAAAAGAAACAAATCCTACAGGTGATTGTGGAACAGAATGATAGCTTCCCGGTATTGTCGTTGTAACGGTCCCATTTGTAACTCTTTTAAATTCTCCAGCGGGAACGAAATAAGTAGCAATGGCGCAAAGTAAAGCAATAAAAAATAGTAGTACGTACGCATCAGGCATTTTAAACTTTTGTTTACTAGGTTGTTTTTTTGCCTCAGTTTGTATTTGCATAAAATCCCTCCTTCTTCACTTGGTTAATTTTTAATATTCTGAATTTAATCTGTGAAATAGATTATAATAAAGGTAGCTTCTTAAGGCAATAGTTTTTGTATCCTTTTCCCGTACATACAAATTATTGCAATATTAGACAGGGAAACGATAATAAGCCAAGAATATGTTATGTAGAAAGAAAAAGGAAAAGAGGGAACAAGATGTGGAAAACTACAAATCTATGTGATGAATTTGAAAAGGAATTACAAATATGTCGCCAGTCTTTTCGGTCTTTTGGGAAGAAAGAACAATTCCACGGGAAAATTGCAACTGTAAAAGTAAAAGATGATAATGTACTAGTGAAGGAAGGATTGCAAACATTACCAGAAGGAACAGTATTAGTTGTTGATGGCGGAGCGTCTAGGAATTGTGCATTACTTGGTGATAATTTGGCAGCTATTGCGGAAGAAAGAAAGCTAGCAGGAATTATTGTGAATGGGTATGTTCGTGATTCTAGTGAACTAAAGAATATTAATATTGGTATTTTAGCGTTAGGGACAATGCCAAATAGAAGTGTGAAAGAAGGAAAAGGAGAACGAAATATTTCATTGCATTTTGGACAAGTGGATTGGAATCCAAATGAATATGTTTATGCGGATGAAGATGGCGTCATTATTAGTGAAAAGAGTTTACATAGTTAAGAGTTAATAAGTTATTATTCTTAGAAAATAAATCCGATAAAGCATGGACAAAATTCTTTGTCAATAGTAAAATAATACAGAAATTTAAAATTTAC
>NZ_JBNLYE010000525.1:0-2241 GCF_050172095.1 Bacillus sp. GMs2/2 | reverse complement strand
CGTATCGAATGTAAAGGAAGATAGGATTGAAGAAGGAATTCGTAAAATAATAGAGGAAATCAAACAATTGGAACATATATCCTTCCAATTTAAAAAAGAAAAAAATGAATAAGTAGCTTTGTTGTGAGACGCAAAATAATTCTTTTGTTTGTGTGTATCGCTATAATAATTGAAGCTATTGTTGTAACTAAATATTATAATAAGGATGATAATTATAATCCTTCAAAGATACATGGCTCGATTTATTGGAAGATAATTCCTAAAACCAATGCTTAATTAAGGTTATGGCGGGTATAAACCAATTAGAACGTGATCTGATTCGTAGGTGGAAACATAAAGGTATTGAACTGAATAAGAAAGAAGGAAAATTTAAAGGTTGGTTAAAGAAATACTATAAAAATCATGCAGGAATGAATTATGCAGTAAAGCTTTATGAAGAGGTAGATATGAATGTAAATCAAATTTGTGAAATTACAAATGTGTCTAGGGCCTCATTATTTAGAAAGCTATCGGAAAGGAACAGTTGATGAGTTATACTAAAAATCAGAAATATATAATAAGGGATAAATTCCATAGAGAGGTGGAATTACATGCCTAAAATTGATAATATGTTAGCGATTCTATGGATGCTTCGCTCAGGTAAAAAAATTACTGCAAAACAAATTTCAGAAAAGTTAGAGATGAATATAAGGACTGTGTATCGTTATATTGATACAATTTCAACAAGTGGTGTACCTATAATTTCAGAACCAGGACATAACGGTGGATACACGTTATTAAACAATTTTATTGAGGCTCCTCTTTTTTTTGATTTTGAAGAGCAAACTTCACTATTTCACGCTGCTGTTTTTGCAGAAGAAGCCGGATATTATGGAGGTGAAGCATTAAATAGGGCCATTTCAAAACTAAGTAAATACTCAAATCAAGAGCAGGAAGCAAAGATAAACCGACATTTAAGTAGTCTAGAAGTAATAAGTCGATTTAGTTCATCCTCTATGGAACATTTTTTGAAGGAGTTGGAGGAGGCCGTAACTGATGGGTATTCAGTAAAAATTCTTTATTATAAAAGTGGGAAAAAGCAATTAAATTATAGATTGGTCGATCCGTACAGAATTATCTATTGGAATAATAGGTGGTATGTGATTGGATTTTGTCATCTTAGGAATGATATCCGTAGTTTTAGGGTAGATCGAATTGAAAATTTAATGCTAACCGAAAATAAGTTTAACCGGCCAGAAAATTTTTCAGCACGTGACTTTTTTATAAAAAATCTTCTTCCAACTATAGAAGATAAGGAAGGGATTATTTCTTTGGTTATTAGTGGGGATAAAAGTGTATTGGATGATATTTGCCAACATTGGTTTTTAGGACATTATTTACAAGTGCGAACTTCAAATCAAGCAGTTTTTCTTCTTGAAAAAGATATGATACATACATATGTACCTTATTTACTTTTACCGTACAATAAATCTATTAAAGTTATTGAGCCAATAAGTCTTAAGAAAAGACTTATTGAAGTTCTGTCGGAATTAATAAAATTTCATGAAGTATGATAACTTCCCTGACGTTAACTGTCAGGGAAGTTATATTATAATATCCATATCAATTGTGATTGGAGTGATATGGGATGCAAACAAAAAAAGTTTTTCTATATGTATTTAATACAATGTCGGACTGGGAATATGGATATTTAATTACCGAACTAAATTCAGGAAGATATTTTAAAAAAGATTTAGTACCTTTAAAAGTAATTACAGTAGGAGCTAATAAAGAAATGATTACTACTATGGGGGGACTGAGCATAAAACCAGATATTTCCCTTGATGAATGTACTTTTGAGAGTAAAGATCTTTTAATTTTACCAGGAGGGACTACTTGGAGTGAAGAGATTCATCAACCTATCTTGGAAGGAGTTGGCCAAGCTTTAAAGTTTGGTACTATTGTTGGTGCAATTTGTGGTGCAACTGAGGCCCTTGCAAATAGGGGATACTTAGATACTAGAAAGCATACAACTAATAATTTAGAATACACTAAAATGGTATGTCCTAACTATAAAGGAGAAAAATTCTATGAGTTGAGATCTGCGGTATCTGATGCGAACTTAGTTACTGCATCAGGAATAGCTCCTCTGGAATTTGCGATGGAAGTACTGAAAAAATTAGATGTATTTGCACCAGATACATTACATTCATGGTTTAACCTAAATAAAGCTCACAAACCTGAATACTTCTTTCAGTTAAT
>NZ_JBNLYE010000524.1:0-2243 GCF_050172095.1 Bacillus sp. GMs2/2 | reverse complement strand
ATACAACAATTGATTTAATCATTTTAGATATTATGTTACCGAAAATGGATGGCATAGAGGCTTGTTTAAAAATAAGAGAACAATATCAAATGCCTATAATTTTTTTGTCAGCTAAAGATGAGGATATAGATAAGATCCAGGGATTAATGAGTGGGGCAGAAGACTACATTACCAAACCGTTTAATCCACTTGAATTAATGGCAAGAATTAAATCTCAATTACGAAGATATCGTGTTTATCAAACAGAAGAAGTAAAACAATTTATTCATGAAATAGGCCATCTTAAGGTAGACGAGGAGACAAGACAAGTTTTCATTAGAAATGAAGAAGTAAGGTTAACTCCAAAGGAATTTGACATACTTTCTTTATTAGTGAGAAATAAAGGAAAGGTTTTTAGTGTAGAAAAAATATACGAGATGGTCTGGGAAGATTCATTTTATAAATCAGATAATACAGTCATGGTTCATATTACTAAAATACGGGAAAAAATTGAAGAAAACCCTCGTCAGCCTGTTTATTTAAAAACAGTATGGGGAGTTGGCTATAGAGTATGATCGATCGTACGAAATTAAGGGATAATATATTCTTTTCTACACGCTTAAATATAAAGCTTATTTTAATTTTTTTGCTCTGTTTCATCGTTGCGGTTGTTACTTTTTTTCTCATAGCAATGAAAAGTGCAAATCTACTTTCTTATAATCAACAGATTGAAAAAGAAGCCGAAATAAGGGAAATAGCGATAGGGATAACTAATGATATACAAAAGCGTAATTTGGAATCTGGGCATATAGAACAAGTTATACCGATGATTCAATCTATCCAAAAGAAGAATGAAAATTTAAGGTTTTTAGTATTAGATTATAAAGGCCATATTATCTATCGTTCACATAATTTTCAATTGCAGGATAATCTCCCACAGGAATTATTACAGGAGAAATTAAATGTTACACCAAACGTCAGAAATCCTTTGTTTGAGAAGTTCATATTGTTTGTTTCACCAGTTTCATTTCAAGATGGAATTGGATATGTAATGGTACAATCTCCAAATTCGAATAAAACAATCTCGCCAACTCAATATAATCAAAATCTATTACTTGCTTTGGTAAGCAGTATATTAATTTTCATCCTTTTATTTTTGCTGTTTATGATCCCTATTACAAGATACATTAAAGAAATTGAACGAGGTATTCAAAAGATTGTAAAAAAAGATTGGAAACATTCCATACGTGTTAAAGGAAAAGATGAATTATCTTCTTTAGCTTATAATATTAATTGGATGGCTAGTCAATTAAGGGAGCGTTTTGAGAAAGAGAGAGCAATTGAGAAAGGTAAAAGTGAATTTATTACTAATATTTCTCATGATTTGCGTACCCCTTTAACGTCTATTATTGGATATTTAGCATTAGTAAATGTAAAACAATATCGAAATAAAGAAGAATTAGAAATGTATATTCAAAATACGTATAATTTAACATTAAAATTAAAAACTCTCATTAATGAATTGTTTGAATACACAAAATTATCTTTACCTGATGTTAAGTTGAGAAAAGAAAAAGTAGAATTGGGCAATTTGTTAGGTCAGCTAGTAGGAGAGTATATCCCGATTTTTGAAAAACAGCAATTAATTGTTAAACTAAATATCATTAATAAGGATATTTGGGTATGGGCAGATATAGAAAAACTGGTGCGTGTATTTGATAATTTACTATCTAATACTGAAAAATATAGTTTTTCAAATTCAACAGTAATAGTGGAACTAAAAAAAGAAGAAGATAAGGCATTTATTTGTATTACAAATAAAACAGATCATCTTGAAGCACAAGAATTAAGCAAGATGTTTGAGAAGTTTTATCGAGTTGATAAATCACGGTCGAGTCAAATACATGGATCCGGAATTGGTTTAGCAATTGTAAAGCGCACAATTGAATTGCATGAGGGTAAAGTATGGGCTGAAAGTCATGGAAATAGTCTTACGATACATGTAGAATTACAACTTTTAAAAAATGTTTAAAAACTATTTAAGAATTTTCATTATGTAACTAATATAAATGCTTAAATAAAGCATTTATAAATAATAGTAGGCTTCTTTTGGTAACCATTGCATGAATGCCATGCCCAAATGGGGAAATCTATAGTAAAGTCAATACCTTTCTGTTTCATGTGTCTTACAATGTATTTATATGCTGTGCAATCTTCTTTACTAACAAAAATAGGATTGGCTATAAGCTTACCTTCATTCAAAA
>NZ_JBNLYE010000523.1:0-2245 GCF_050172095.1 Bacillus sp. GMs2/2 | reverse complement strand
AAACTAGTAATAAACTTCATATTACTACTTCTTATCCATTAGCAAGTAAGTAATCCATTTATTTTCAAAACGAATCTTATCTTATTCTACAGAGAAGATGAAAGAATACACTGGTTGGTTTCCAGCATGCACTTCTACTTCTGCATCTTCAAATTTCTCTTCTACAAATTCAACTAACTCCGCTACTTCTTCGTCAGTTGCATCTTCACCTTGTAGAATCGTTACGATTTCAGAATCTTCATCAATAAGCGCTTCTAGCAATTGCTTCGCAGCTCCTACTTTTTCAGCATTTGTAGATACAATTTTCCCATCTGCAATACACATGAAATCATCTTTTTGAATTGCTACACCATCAATTTCCGTATCACGTACAGCATACGTAATTTGACCTGTTTTCACATGAGATAAAGCTTCTTTCATGTTTTCTTCATTCTCTTCTAACGTTCCAACTGGGTTAAATGCTAACATTGCTGCCATACCTTGAGGAACTGTTTTCGAACGAACAACAATAACTTCTTGATCTACAACTGATGCCGCTTGTTCTGCTGCCATTACAATATTTCCGTTATTCGGTAAAATAATGATTTTTTCAGCATTTGCTTCTTCAATTGCCTTCACGATATCCTCCGTACTTGGATTCATCGTTTGACCACCTTCGATAACTTTCGTTGCGCCGATGCTCTCAAATAAAGTTTTAATACCAGACCCCATAGCTACAGTTACGATACCATATGGTTGTTTTTCTTTCGATTGAGCTGGTTGTTCAGGAACCATAGTAGGTTCATCTAATAAAGCAGTATGCTGTTCACGCATATTTTCTACTTTAATCTTAATTAAACTACCGTATTTTTGCCCGTAGTTCATAGCGTCTCCAGGATGTTCTGCATGGATATGAACTTTTACAATTTCATCATCAGACACAACTAGTAGAGAATCACCATATACACTAATATCTTCACGGAATTTTTGTTCAGAGAAATTATGCTCTTTCACCTTTTCAGCCTCTAATTTCACCATGAATTCCGTACAATATCCATACTTAATATCTTCTGTACTCAATTGGCTTTGTACACTACGGTGATGTTCTGCGCGTACCATTTCATTCATAGATGGTTGCGTCGGTGCATCAGAAGAAATCGTTTCTCCTTTTAAGTCAGCTAAAAATCCTTCGTATACCACTACAAGACCTTTACCACCGCTATCTACAACGCCAACTTGTTTTAATACAGGTAATAAATCTGGCGTACGATTTAACGATGCGTTTGCTTCTTTCACAACGTCTTCCATAAACAAAACAAAGTCGCGCTGTTTTTTCGCAACTGTTACTGCATATTTACCCGTTTCTCTTGCAACCGTTAAAATCGTTCCTTCAATCGGTTTCATAACCGCTTTATAAGCCGCCTCTACTCCAGCTTCTAGTGCTGCAGCAAAATCAACTGTTGTTAATTCTTCTTTTTGTTCAATGGATTTAGAGAAACCACGGAACAACTGAGATAAAATAACTCCAGAGTTACCACGAGCTCCCATTAATAATCCTTTGGCTAAACTTACGCCGACTTTACCAGCATGCTGTGAAGGATTTGCTTTCACTTCACGCGCACCTGAAGTCATAGATAAGTTCATGTTTGTACCGGTATCGCCATCTGGAACTGGAAATACGTTTAATGCATCAACAAGCTGAACATTATTTGTTAAATTATTCGCTCCTTGCATGATCATTTGTGATAAACGTTTTCCATCAATTTTTTGAATTGACACAGATTTTCCTCCTTAATGCACATTACAAGTTTATTACTTTAACTCCTTGTACGTAGATGTTTACAGAATCTACTGCTAGTCCTACAGTTTGATCTAATGTATATTTCACTTTCGTCTGCACATTATGTGCCACTTCTGAAATTTTCGTACCATAGCTCACAATAATATACATATCAATATGTACTTCATCTTCATCTTTACGAACAATAACACCTCTAGTGAAGTTTTCTTTTCGTAAAATGTCTGTTAATCCATCTTTTAACTGATTTTTTGATGCCATACCTACGATACCGTAGCAATCTACCGCGGCACCTCCAGCAATTGTTGCAATTACATCTGTACTAATATCAATTTGACCGTACTTCGTTTTAATTTCAATTGACATCTCGTTTCCCCCTTCATAAATGGTGAAAGTGAGCTAGACTACTTTAGTTACTATCATATAATCTTTTTAAAGAAAATTCCATCGTTCTTTCTTTTCACTCTC
>NZ_JBNLYE010000522.1:0-2254 GCF_050172095.1 Bacillus sp. GMs2/2 | reverse complement strand
AAACCTAAGTCGTTTCGACTTAGGTTTTTTTGTGTTTATTTTTATTATTTTAAATTTAAAGGTAAGAATTACCTTTATAAGAATATAGTCCAGATGTAACAAGAATGTTTGTGATCTTATATAAAAAGGTTATATGAAAAGTAGCAATCTAGCTCTTTTAACATAACCTTTTGTGTTTTTAAAGGATTTTACATTAGAAAAAATCTATAATTAAGGTAGTTAACATATATTTTTGATGGGTGTGGGGGATTATGAAAGAAATATGCATGTTATTAGTGGCTGTTATATTATGGGGCACAGCCATTGCGCCAACAAAATGGGCGTTAGAATCTATTCAGCCGTTTACTTTGTTGTTTATTCGTCTTTTCTTTGCAGGTGGAATTTGTATGCTATTCTCATTTAAGCAACTACAAAAATCAGTTGTACATAAAAAAGTTCCATGGAAAAGAATGAGTTTGTTAGCTTTTACCGGTGTAGCTGGTTATTTTATGTTTACATCCTACGGTATTTCTTTAACCAGTGGATTACATGTGAGTATTATAGATGCTGCATTACCATTAGTTACAATTCTTTTTTCAGCACTCTTTTTGAAAGAGAAAATTCGATTGAATTATTGGATAGGAATTATATTGGGTGCTATAGGAGTACTCTTTATTACGATTCCATCTAAAAGTGCTAATCAAGAAGTGTCTTTAATAGGAGATATACTGATATTATTAAGTACTTTTCTATTTGCTTTCTACACAGTTTTGCTAAAACGGCCAAAACAAGAACAGTATTTATCAAACGAGGTTTTTACAACATTAACTTTAATTATTGGAGCTGTTATTCTCTTACCGTTTGCACTGGTAGAAATTTTTTATTACGGTCTCCCAAAGGTTGAAACTTGGAAAACGGGACTTAGTGTAATATACCTTGTTATTGGAGCAACAATTTTAGCATATTGGTTTTGGAATAAAGCGCTAGAGAGAGTTTCAGCATCAGTAAGCGGATTATATTTAAATGCATTACCATTAATAAGTATTGTTACTTCAATTATTCTATTAAATGAATCTCTGACATGGAGAGTAATAATGGGAGCGAGTTTAGTTTTAATCGGAGTAGGATGGGCGGATAAGCAAAAGTTATGTAATCTATTAAAAGGTAACAAGGTGGAGAATAGAGACTGTTAAACAGTATGATTTATATAATTGAAATGTTAAAAAGATACCTTATATATGAGGTATCTTTTTTATTTAGCAAAGATAATAGACTAAAGTTAGTATGGATATTCTTTGCTGTATTTATATGTGTCGAAATCATTTTGAAATATTGTTTGGACAAGTTGTATACATTCAGTATCATAAAAGCTCTCAAAACTTGGATGACGTGGAAATAAAGGATCAGTAATATCGCCTTCGCTAAAATCCCCTTTATAAATCATGGCGGGAGTTTGATGATGCCATGATGTTGAGAACTCATTTATTGGTGCGGTTTTTAATTCGAAACGCTTTTCTAATTCTTTCATTTCCTGATCGAAGTTTTCTAAGTATATATAATTGGTCACATATTCTTCTTCACCAGCTATATATTGTTGTGTGAAATGTGGGTTAATATCACTTGCGTGAGCTCCTTTCATAAATAGATAGTATAGAAATTGTTTAAATGAGATCCCTTTGGAGGAATTTTCATCTTGATATAAAAACTTTCGGATGGGTTTCCATTCGGGATGTTCCATATAAGGAGGTCCAATTAAGGATACGAAAGAACTGACTGCTCTCCTATAAGGGTTACGAACAAGTTTAAAAGTTTCTTTTTGTTTTTCTCGTAGAGCTATTCCTAGTCGTACACTATAGGCAGGTGTACTTTTGTATATATCATATTCATAATTATGAATGAAAGGACTATAACTTAGAGCGGTTTGTAATAAATCAATCTGGTAAAAGAACCACTTAGCAAGAGAAGTACAACCGCTTTTTTGACTCCAAAATAGAATGATTGGAAACTTCCTATGATAGTGTGGGCTTCTTGAATGGGAGCTTATGATGTGTAATAAAGAAGGATTGAACAAGTTCTACACTCCTTTCAGTTATCTTATTGATATGTATGAGAAATAAAAGGGGGGTATGAGAGTCTTTTTCATCTTTTTTAAAAAAATGAAAGATTAATATTGACTATTATTATATAGAGGTGTAATATAGGACAAGTCGCTGATGACAATAACATCGCAAGTGACAAACGAAATGAAAAACTTAGTTGACATTGAAAGATGAAA
>NZ_JBNLYE010000521.1:0-2272 GCF_050172095.1 Bacillus sp. GMs2/2 | reverse complement strand
TGTGTGAAAAATAAAACTCTTGCTAAAAAATGGAACTGGATGAATATTTTACTTTGATAATATTGTAAAGTATTAAAGTTTTAGTTTTTTTTAAGAGGATAGTAGGGAAAGGAAGTAAAGACAACTTATGAAAAAAGTAATTGCAGGTTTAGCAGCAGCTTCTGTAGCTGGCGTTGCAGTTCCAGGAATGGATTCTGCTCATGCACAAGTTTCAAATGAAGCGCTAAAAGAAATTAATGGACAAACTCAAACTCAAACTCAAACGACTGTAACTGAAACAAAAACTGTAGAAACAACTTCTGAATTAAAATACACAGTAACTGCTGATGTATTAAATGTTCGTTCAGGTGCTGGTACAGGACATAACGTTATTTCTAAAGTAAAGTCAGGCCAAGTGCTACAAGTAGTTGGACAAGAAAATGGTTGGTTCAAAGTAAACGTAAATGGTCAAACAGGTTATGTAAGTGGTGACTTCGTAACGACTGGTGGCAAAACAGGAACGACTGTTCAACAAGGAACAGGTACTTACACAGTAAACGTTTCTTCACTTAACGTACGTACAGGCCCAAGTACATCTCATACAGTATTAGGTTCTGTAAACAAAGGTAAAACAGTACAAGTTGTAGGTGAAGTACAAGATTGGTTTAAAATCAACTTCAATGGTGGAACTGGATACGTAAGCAAAGACTTCGTAACAAAAGGTGGTTCTGCTGTATCTAACGAAACACAACAACCAACTACAAACAACAATACTACAACAGTTCAAACTGGTGGTTCTTATGTTGTTAACACTGGTGCTTTAAAAGTACGTACAGGCCCAGCTACATACAACGCTGTAATCGGTGGAGTAACGAATGGTAAAGTATTAAACGTTACTGGTGCTGAAAATGGTTGGTACAAAATTAACCATAACGGCCGCACAGGTTACGTAAGTGCAGACTTCGTTAAGTTTGTAAAAGGCGGAGTAAACAACGTTACAAATAACAATAATGTTACAAATAACGTTCAACAACCAGGTAAAGACGTACAAAAACCAACAACAGGTGGAGATACATCTTCAATCGCTGGATTCGCTAGATCTTTAAATGGTTCACCATACAGAACTGCTGGTACAACACCTGCTGGTTTTGACTGCAGTGGATTCATTCACTACGTATTAAATCAAACTGGTCATAAAGGCGCTCGTCAAACAGTTGCTGGATACTGGAGCTCTAAAACAAAAACTAGCAATCCACAACCAGGTGATTTAGTATACTTCCAAAATACTTATAAATCAGGTCCTTCTCACATGGGTGTTTACTTAGGAAACGGTCAGTTCATTAGTGCAGAAACAGATGCAACTGGTGTACGTATTAGTTCTGTAAGTAACTCTTACTGGAGCAAGCACCTATTAGGTTACACAAAAGCATACTAAGAAAAAGTAGTTTTATATACTTTTCGTATAGAGAAAAGGCTTTCCAAGGAAACTTGGGAAGCCTTTTTATAGTTGAATAAATTGGAAGTTTAATAGTTTTTATTTTAACTTTCCATTTAAAAATCGATCATATAAGTCATGGAAATAGTTAGGACGAAATAAGTTCGCTGCATGTCCCGCTAACGGTATTTCCTTATATAGAACGTTAGGCAAAATAGATTTCAAATCAAATAGACAAGATTTATAGAGATGATCATGCTCTCCCATTACCCATAGTATAGGGTGAGGAAGTGATTTTAATTTAGATTTTAAATCGAATTCTAACCGATGTCGTAATGACTGGGCAATTATGGATGAATGTAATTGTAATCCGAAACGGTAGTAAATATTTCTTGAAATGACTGCGAACGGATTTGCTTTTAATATACCGCTTGGAAAAATAGTATTTGCGTATTGAGAGAGCCATTTAGAGTATTCATCTCCTCGCTTCTCCCAAAAATTTTGAAATACATTATATAAACGAGAAGGGTTATTGTAATGTCCTCCAATATGACAAATACTTAATACTTTTTCTGGATGCATTTGTGCAAAAATTGTAGAGATGTAACAGCCGTAACTTAGCGCACAAATATGTGCTTTTTTAATACCTTCTTGTTCATATAAGTTTAATAATTGATCTACGAGGCGCTGTAATGAAAAGTCGATTGCTTCTCCTTTATCATCACCGTGACCTAATAAGTCATAAGTTATAATGTTGTAGGAGGCAGAAAATCGTTTTTGCTCTTTTTTGAAGGCGCGACGATTGCCAACTAATCCATGAATAAAAATAATTGTTTCCTTTTCAGAATGTATATTTGT
>NZ_JBNLYE010000520.1:0-2292 GCF_050172095.1 Bacillus sp. GMs2/2 | reverse complement strand
CCTTAAAAAATCTTCTTATTTTTTCAAATGATATGGAACTGTCGTAATAACAACATTTCTTTTATAAAGTAAATACGCACGTATGAGTAAACTGGATTGATTATGAAGAATGTTATGCCAACCTTTTTTCGGAATGAACTGTGGTATAACGACCGTAACGCGGTAATTCGATTCACTTGCCTTATATTGCACTGTATCAATAAACTTTGTTAGCGGCTGAATAATACTTCTATAATGAGAATGTAATGTAACAAGCCTTACTTCAGGTTGCCACTTCTTCCATTTCTCTTCAAATTTCTTTTCCTCTTCTCTGTCAAAAGCAACATATACTGCGATAACTTGATCTGCCGAAAGAGATTTTGCATAGTTCAACGAATTTTCTACTACATGCGTCATACCTGCTACAGGAACGACAATTACATTCCCCTCAATTGGAATAAGAGGTTCGCAAGTTTTTAAACTTAATTGATCACCCACTGCATCATAATGCTTCTTAATTCGATGGAATAAGAAGATAATAACTGGTAAGAAAATAAGAATCGACCAAACTTGTGCAAATTTAGTTAAGAAGAACATGCTCATTACGATAAAACTAATAACTGCACCAATTAAATTAATCGTTAATCTTAAAGCCCATCCTTCAGGCTTTTCGCGAAGCCATTTTAATACCATCCCTGTTTGAGAAAGTGTAAATGGAATAAATACACCTACTGCATATAGTGGAATTAAATGTTCTGTTTGTCCTTGGAAAGCTACAATTAAAATAATCGAAGCAACTCCAAGTATAATAATACCGTTTGAGTAACCCAGACGGTCTCCTCTAATCGTAAACATTCTCGGTATGAATTTATCTTTTGCAAGGTTAACCGCTAATAAAGGAAATGCAGAATAACCTGTATTAGCAGCGAGAATTAATATTAAAGCTGTTGTACCTTGTATGAAATAGTACATGAAATTACGTCCAAATGTTTGTTCAGCAATTTGAGAAACAACTGTTACTTCTTTACTCGGAGTCACTCCGTAATAATAAGCTAAAAATACAATTCCTGAAAATAACACAGCAAGTAATGCACCCATTGCAAGCAATGTTTTTGCAGCATTGTTTGGCGCAGGATCTTTAAAGTTCGGAATTGCATTTGAAATTGCTTCAACACCTGTTAAAGCAGAACTACCTGATGCAAATGCTCTTAGTAATAAAAATAAACTAATCCCTGCAACTGGTGTACCAATCGGCGCATGTAAAGTAGGTGAAACATGACCAGTTAAAATATTATATATACCCACACCAATTAATATAAATAGTGCTAAAACGAATAAATAAACAGGATATGCTAAAACGGAAGCTGATTCCGTTACTCCTCTTAAATTTAATATCGTAATTAATATAACAAATATAACCGCAATAATTACGTTATGTGCATGTAAGCTAGGAAACGCAGACGTAATTGCATCTGTACCAGCGGACACACTAACGGCTACAGTTAAAATATAGTCAACTAATAAAGATCCTCCAGCAATTAAGCCTGGATTCATCCCTAAATTTTCTTTTGATACAACATACGCTCCCCCGCCATGCGGATAAGCAAAAATAATTTGTCGATAAGATAAAATAAGGGCTGTCAATAATACTAATACTCCAACAGCGATCGGAATGGAATACCAATAAGCGATCGCTCCAACACCTGCTAAAGCAATTAAAATTTGCTCTGGACCGTAAGCAACTGATGATAATGCGTCAGAAGATAAAATAGCTAAAGCTTTCGTTTTATTAAGCTTTTGTTCTCCAAGCTCTGTTGATTTTAACGGTCTTCCAATTAAAAATCTTTTAATAGATGAAACCAATGCTGTCCACTCTCCAATAATTTTGTACGAACTTTTCTGCTTGTTACAGCCAGTAAACTATTTCTTCAGAAAACAAAAAATGTCTACAAGCCATAGCGAAATAGACTTGTAGACATTATTTTTTTTGTCGCACAAGCTCCACCTTCCTTCTCAATATAACGCTTACGAGGTTAGCTGTCGGATTCGGGCCTATGAGTAGCCCTACCTTTTTCAAGGATTCACCCCATCGGATTATGTACTAATCCGTAAAAACGGGTCCCCCGTACCATGCGGTTTCAGCGATTTAGAAAATTGAAACTGTGGATTATAATACTCCTTTATTTTCAAAAAGTAAACAAAAATTTTTAATGAGAAAAAAATTAAAATAATTGTGCATAATCCACTGAGAAATATACATAATGAATACTAAAAAATCCACAAAGGAGACCCATATGTCTAAAGAAAAGAAGC
>NZ_JBNLYE010000519.1:0-2296 GCF_050172095.1 Bacillus sp. GMs2/2 | reverse complement strand
TTTGCGATGTTAATGTCATCGGCGACTTGTTCTATATTACACCTCTAAAGTATAATCGTCAATATGTTTTTTAAAAAACTTTATATTTTATAGATTTCACTTATGTATTTCTTCTATAGTTATATACAAGCACCCCACAGAACTATCTATGGGGTACTACTCTACTATAAAAACTATTGCTCTTTCGACGGCGCCGAACAACTTCCATCAGTACAAGAAAGATCGCTTCCACCCTCTGAAGAAAGTTCTTGTAACTTAGGTGCAGGATTCTCTTCTTCCCACACTTGCTGAAGTGCACCAACAAAAGTTTCAAGTGGTTGTGCACCTGAAATAGCATACTTTTGATTAATAATAAAATAAGGTACTCCCGAAATTTGATATTGCTGAGCAATCGCTTCATCAATTCTAACATCATTTGCATACGCATTTTTATCATTAATAACATTTAAAGCCTCTTGCTTATCTAAACCTGAAACTTCAGCGATAGTAGCAAGTGTATCCACATCACTTAAATTTCTCGATTCAGTGAAGTATGCGAAAAGTAGATTTTCCGTAATCTCTTTTTCTTTTCCTTGATCCTTTGCAAACTTCGCAAGACGATGCGCATCAAACGTGTTCGTCGGCTTCATCTCATCAAAATTAAAACTTAAACCCATACTAGCTGCATGATTTCCTAGCTGTACGTTATTACGCTTAGCTTCTTCAATACTAATTCCATACTTTGATGCAAGTACTTCATTAATACTTGTCCCAGAATAGATTGGAGCATTTTGGTCTAATTCAAAACTTTTAAACTCAACTTCAACATCCTTCTTATGCGGAAATTGCTCTAAAGCTATCTCTAATCTACGTTTCCCAATATAGCAAAATGGGCATACAAAATCTGACCAAACTTCAATTTTCATAGAAACACCTCATTAACTTTTAATTTTCAATCATTGTAGCACTGAGATTAAGGAATTCAAAAGTTTTTGCTCTACCTCCTTCATATAGTACATACAAAAATACACTTATAGCAGAATACCTAATTAACAAAAAAACGATAATCAAAAGGATTAACTATTATCCCTCCGATTATCGTCTATATAAATGCAACAACTTTAATTATGCCGGAATATACTTCCCTACGAACTTCCATACAGTATTCCAATATTTATTCGAATCTACTTTCTCCGCTTCCCCATGTCCAGCACCTGGAACAATTAATTTCTCTTTTTCTACTTTTGCAGCATTATATACTTCATCTAACATTTCAAAAGGAACGAATGTATCAGCATCCCCATGAATGAACAGCATAGGTGTTTTACTTTTCGCTACTTGTTTTACAGCTGAGGCCTCTTCTAAATCATACCCAGCTCTTAATTTAGTAACCGTATTTGCCGCATTCATAACAGGAAACTTCGGTAAGTGGAATAAATCTTTTAGTTGATAAGTAAATTCATCAATAACAGTTGAGTATCCACAATCTTCAATAATAACTTTAACATTAGAAGGTAAATCTTCTCCTGAAGTCATCATTACAGTTGCCCCGCCCATTGAAACACCAAATAGAGCTATTTCAGCATTAGGGTCTTTCTTTAAGATTTGTTGAATCCAAATTAACACATCTTTACGATCATGCCAGCCCATACCAACATAATCCCCTTCACTATTTCCGTGCCCACGAAGGTCTGGTGCTATGACATTATAGCCTTGTTCATAAAAGTTACGAACATATTTCGTCATTTCTGATGCTCTACCACTATATCCATGAACTACAATTGCCCATTTATGACTAGATGGTTCATTCATATATTCATAACCTTTTAAATTTAATTTATCGAAAGAACGTATAGTTAATGTGTTAGGTTTATACTTCGATACGAAGTTTGCATTCTTTTCTTCATTTGCAGCCAATACATCTCCCGACGCATTTACCGTTTCCACTAAATGAGGATTATCTTGCAAAAATTCCTTTTCTTGTTTCGCATTTAATGCATAGTTATAAAAATAATTTCCAACTAACATATACACGATTACTAGCAGGACTAAGACTACTATAGTAATTATACTTATCTTTTTCATATTATCTCCTTTTCTAACTTAAATCTTCTTATATTAAAGTACATCAAAAACAACTGTACTATTTTAACATACCAATGAATTCTATCTTTAAGAAATAAAATAGAAAATCTTAAATTACCTGTCAAAAATCACGAAAGAAATTGAATAAAACTTATATAGCTACGTACTCAAAAATCTTTTAAAAAATGAGCAGCACTTCAAAATATTTAGCTTTGAAAAGAAGTTATAAAAC
>NZ_JBNLYE010000518.1:0-2298 GCF_050172095.1 Bacillus sp. GMs2/2 | reverse complement strand
TGGTAATGATGATAAATTCATATATCCTATTTATATATTTTATGTTATAGTTTCATATGTTAATTAATTACAATGTTCTTCAAAAAGGAGTATACATAATGAAAGCAAAGAAACTAATATGTTTTTTAGCATTACCACTTATGTTAGTAGGATGTTCTAAGGACAATACAGAAGAGAAGAAGACTGATAGCTTAAAGGTTTCAGAGTCGGAAAAGAAGAAAGACGAGTCAATAGACAAAGAAGCAGATAAGCTATACAAAGAAAAAGAAGAATTGCTTGATGAAAAGGAAAAATTGCTTGCCGAAAAGGAAAAATTGCTTGCTGAAAAGAAAGCCAAGGAAGAAAAAGAGGTAACGGAAAAGAAAGAAGATACAGATAAAAATGAAGTCTCAAACGATAAAACAGTAAAAGAAGCTGTAATTGGAGAAGGTAGAACACTAGCTGAGGAAAGAGAGTATAGAGATAAGCAGTTAACAAAAGGTTCTAGTGCATCTTCTCCTTTAGAGAAGTATCAAGAAGATATTAAGGATACTTCTAATGACTTAAAGACGGCAGTTCAATCTATTAAATCCTTAGCTGAAAAAGATGGAACGTGGAAAACAACTCAAACAGGATTAAAGGGAGAATTAAGTAGAGTAAGTGGGAGAGCTAATAGACTAGCAAGTATAGAACCTCCTAAGGAGTATGATTACTTCAAAGTTCAATTAAGAGACGATGCAAGAGCAATTAAACAAATGGTAGACCAAGCATTTATAGCTTTAAATGAAAATGATACTGAAACAGCCAAGTTAAACATAGGTGCTATGATAGATTATGTAGATATAATGTCTTCAACATTAAACGAAATACAAAATGTACAAAATGGAGTTTAAAGGGATTTCGTTTAATAGGTTTTATTGTAAGACCTATACTCAAAGCATTATCTAAAAGCAAATTTTTAATTACATAAAAATAGAAAAAGGCCGCCCATAGGACGGCTCTTATTTTTGTTTATCAAACTATTCTTTTGTTTTATTTCTTGCAATACTCGTAAAACCATTTTCCACCTGGTCGATTATCCATCCACCAAGTGATTTTATCTAATTCAGTATTAGGTAATACTTCCGTTTCCAGGTACGCCACGCCAGTTAAAGGATCAGATATAACCTTTCCTTTAATTCCCCGCTCATTCATGGCATTTAATACTTCTGGAACTAATGAAACGCCAAACCCACCAGATTTAACGTATTGATAGCCACCATTAGAAACAGTTTGTTCTTGTTGTTTTTTTTCTGTGAACCAAGATAATGGCTTGCTGCCAATCAATTGGTTCAAATCACACTTTCCAATACCAGGTACATTTCCTGTTTCTGTGTATTGCCAAATATCGCATGGATAATCAGGTTTCTTCCCACCATAACGAGGAATCCATACAAAGTCAGCCTTTACATTTGCCATTCCGAACGGAGCATACATGTGATGGCCTACATATAAACCAACTTTCTGAGCACCTAATCGTCGCAATTCATCAATAAAAGCTTGTGTTCCTGCCCTCATATCATCCATTGTTTTTACTTCTACATCAGCAACCCAGACTGTTGCGCTCTTGTCTCCGCGGTTCCAAAAGTCCCGAGCTTCTATACGTGCATCATTTTCAGAAACGAAACGACAGAATGCATAGTTACCAAAAGGAATGCCATGCTGTTTCATTGATTGTACATACCCTTTATATAATGGATCTACATAATTCGAACCATCTTGTACACGAGCGATAATAAAATCAATGTATTGTTTCGCTACAGGCCAGTTAACATCACCATTCCATTTTGAAATATCTACAATGTAACCCATTATTGAACATCTCCTTTTTTCTCTTCTTGTTTTTGTTTGCCACCTAAAATCGCAACTGCATTTGTTAAGGCTTGTGGAAGTGGAATACCCATTCGTCCAGCATTTTCTAAAAGTGAAAGTAATTCGTTACCCATGAAAAAGAAAATTGTCGCTTCACGAATAGCACTATTGCTTCCTAACACTGCATCTAATTGGGCTGCCGCTCCAACTAAAAGAAAAAGCACCACCTTTTTGGCGATGCCTTTAAAACCAACTTTACTTTTTAATTCTCCGTTATATCCTGCTGCAATCATGCCAGTTAAATAGTCAATAACTGCCATCGTCACTAAGATTTTCAATGTTGCATCCCATCCTCCCAAGAAATACCCACAGAAGCCACCGAATGTAGCAATAAATGCTTTCATTAATATATCAATACGATCCATCTTTCCATCTCCTTATTTATAATAAAAAAGAGATACGCTTGTC
>NZ_JBNLYE010000517.1:0-2302 GCF_050172095.1 Bacillus sp. GMs2/2 | reverse complement strand
CTATAATCTTATTATTAATATTTCTTATTATTTTAAACAATGATATAAAAAGTATTAATTATTAAAAGGAGTAAATTAAGTTAGTATGCGATCATATTTAGTCAAACAACATGATGCAACGGATTGTGCAGCGGCCTGTCTTGCGATGGTGTGCATGTATTATAAAAAGGATATATCTATTACCAAGTTAAGAGATTTATTAGGAACTGATATTAAAGGAACTACACTAAAAGGGCTTGAATCTGGAGCTAAAAGATTAGGTTTTGATGCAAAAGCGATTAGAGTGAATCGCGAAACGTTTACTGATGAATTTTCTCTTCCTGCGATTGCTCATATTATTACTAAGGAAGGGCTTACTCACTTTGTTGTTATTCATAAAATTACAAAGCATAGTGTTGTTGTCTTAGATCCGGCAAAAGGGAAAAGGAAAATATCAATTATTGAGTTTTTTAGTTATTTTGATGGGGTTTTATTATTGCTTGCTCCGAACAATGAATTTGTAGTAGAGAGTGAAAAAAATAGAAATACTTTACAAACTTTTATAAAGTTGCTTATGCCACAAAAAAAGTTATTTATGTATAGTATTATTACTTCTCTATTATTAACGATTTTAGGAGTATCATCTGCCTTCTTTAATAAAATTCTAATGGATGAAATACTTCCATACAATTTGAAAAATGGGCTTACTACCTTTGGGTTAGGATTTCTATTTGTAGTTGTAATTCAAGTAGCTTTATCAACAATTAGGCAGCATATATTACTATACTTGTCGCAAAAAATTGATATTCAATTATTGTTAGGGTTTTTTAGACATACATATAAGCTTCCAATGAAATTTTTTTCTACTCGGAAAGTTGGAGACATTTTAACAAGGTTTAGTGATGCATTTACTATTAAGAATATTTTAACATCAGTAACCTTATCATTATTTATTGATTTGTTTTTAGCGATAGCATCTGCAGTAGTGCTTTATCTTATGAATAGTACACTGTTTGGTGTGATTTTAGTTTTAACGTGTTTAAATGCAGCATTAGTCTTTATTTTTAAAGGTCCGTATAAAAAAATTAATTTTCGAAAGAAAGAATCAGATTCTATCCTTAACAGTCATATTGTAGAGACTTTAAAGGGAATAGAAACTATTAAAGTACATGCAGCGGAAGAAAAAACCTTAGAAAAATTAGAGATTGAGTATGTGAAAAATTTAAGAATTAGTTTTAAAGAGGGTGTGTTATCAAATATTCAAAACACTTTCTCCTCCAGTATTTCTGGAATAGGGCAAATTTTAGTAATGTGTATAGGGGCAAGTATGGTTATGGATAAAGATATTACATTAGGTGGATTAATGGCTTTTGTAACTTTATCAGGTTACTTTATGGATCCTATCGGAAGATTAATACATATTCAACTTACCGTTCAAGAAGCGAGTGTGTCCCTTGCAAGAATCTCAGAATTGTATGATGTAGAAAAAGAACAGTTAAATGATAAAAAACAAAAGGTAGAAGGATTATCAGGGGATATTAAATTAGAGAATATAACGTATAGATATGGAAGTAGAAGTCCGGTGTTAGATAATGTATCAATTACAATCCCAGAAGGTAAGAAGGTAGCGTTAGTAGGTGGATCAGGGAGTGGGAAAACTACAATCACTAAACTGTTATTAAGATATTATTCACCTGAAGAAGGAAGTATTAGAATTTCTGGAACAGATATTAATGATTTAGATTTGTATAGCTACAGAAAAAGCATTTCGTATATCCCTCAAAATATAGAATTGTTCTCTGGAACTATTAGAGAAAATATATCTTTGGGTGTGAGAGGTGTAACTGATGAGCAGCTGAGAAAATCTTGTAACGATGCCGGATGTAAAGAGTTTATAGAAAAATTACCAGGTAAGTATGATACATATTTAGATGAAGCGGGTGGAGGGCTTTCTGGCGGAGAAAAGCAAAAGATTGCTTTAGCACGTGCCTTAATACTAAATAATAAGTTTACAATACTAGATGAGGCTACAAGTAATCTAGACTTTATTAGCGAAGCAAATGTATATAATACTTTATTCTCAAAAAAGAAAAATTCTACAATGTTAATCATTGCGCATAGGCTTTCAACTATTCAAGATTGTGATATTATTTACGTTTTAGAACAAGGAAAAGTAGTTGAAGAAGGGACGCATCAATCCCTATTGGAGAAAAAAGGAGCATATTATAAATTATACGCTAGTCAAGTAGGTAATTCTTTAAATGAGAAAGATTTAATAGAAAACTATGAATTTCAGAACGAAGAGAATGCGACTGAGTATATA
>NZ_JBNLYE010000516.1:0-2303 GCF_050172095.1 Bacillus sp. GMs2/2 | reverse complement strand
TAAAACAATTATTTTCTTCATCGTACTCACCCCATATCGATTAATCTATGGCTTTTATATTCAGGTTATTATTATTTTGCTTTGTATTTCAGATTACCATTGCTGCTTTGTCTATTAATCCCTTCCTCTATCCTTAATAAGCTCTTACTGGCGATATAAGATGTACTGCTGCAGATTGCTCTCCTGCTTCAATCAATATCGGTCTCATAGAACCGCCAAAGCTTAAAGTAATCGTTTCTTCTTTTATTGCTCTTAAAGCATCAACCATAAAACGCCCATCGAAAGATATATTTAATTGTTTTTCACCTTGAATTGCATCTATTTGTTGCGTTTCGGATATTTGCCCAATTTGAGAAGCGTTTGAAGAAATTTTAATTGTGGATTCGTTTATGATTTCTAAGTTAACATTGTTATTGGCCCATTCACTTGCTAATAAACTTGATCGGTCTACACCTTGTAATATCTTTTTTCTATCTACGTTAATAATCGTTTTAAAATCATTTGGAATAAGGTTAGAAATATTAGGATATTTCCCTTCAATTAGTCTTGAATATAATGTAGTTGTTCCGAGCGTAAATATAATATGACTCTCTGAAAGGTAGATATATACGAATTCCGAATTGCTGTTCATTAATTTTAGAAGTTCACTAATGGTTGCGCTTGGTACAATACAATTTGCTTTTACATCTGAGGAAAGTAATGTTTCGCGTATCGCTAGTCTATGTGAGTCAGTTGCAGCACAAATTAACTTATTATTAGATAACTCTATATGCACCCCAGTAAGAACAGGTCTAGATTCATTTTTTGCTACCGCAAAGACTGTTTGTTTAAATACTTCAATCAATTGCTCTGTCTCTACTTTGATTTCTGCATGATTGTCTATAAGCGGTACATTCGGAAACTCATCTGCAGGAAATCCATTTAAACTTAATGTGATTTCTTCTGATTGTATCTTAATAATTTGCTCATTCTTACTTTTTATTGCTATATCACTTGGCATTTTCTTTATTATTTCAATGAAATACTTTGCAGGTACAACAATAGTTCCTGCCTTTAAAATGGTTGCAATCTTTTCGTCTTCAATTAAAACAGGAATGAATTTTTCAATAAAAATATTCGAGTTACTTGCAATTAAAGTAATTCCAGATTGATCTGCAGTTATTTTTATACCAGATAATATAGGGATTAAAGATTTTGTTGATATTGCTTTGTTGACTTCTGAAAGTGCTTGAGTGAATTGTTTGTGATTAACGATAAACTCCATGTTTTCCCCGCCTTACATGAGATAATATTTTTATGAAGATTGATGAACGATTGTTCCATTAAAAAAATAAGGTACTGTTTCTTTCTTTTGTAATAAATATAGTAAATGTTCTGGTATGCGTAAATACGGTGCTGCTTTATGTAATTCCATCCAAGTAATCTCTTCGATTTCTTTTGGCCTTGATATATATGTCTCCCCGCCGATTATTTCGCCTAGAAAATTAAAGAAAATGGCATGATGATCTCTTTCCTCGAAAAAGGCTTCGCTGATAGAAAAAATCCCGTTTACGTTTATATGTAACCCTGTTTCTTCTTTTACTTCTCGAATTACTGCTTCTTCTAATGTTTCTCCTAGTTTAACTGCGCCACCTGGTAATGTATAATAAGAACCATTTTCCCCTTTGTTTTTTACCATTAAGATCTTTTCATTAGTTTTATCGTACAAAATCGCGTATGTAACATTAACTTTTTTCATATGTACCTCCTCTATTTTAAATAAAAGGAATTTTCTGTCTTCTATTCATTCTACCATTAACTCCTTTTAATATATATAAGTTAGTTAAGTCTTGCCTTTACCGCTATTGGTGGAGTTAATAAGAATAGGCTACTGATATAAAAAAGAACGTACCTTAGGCAGATTATCCAAAGTACGTTCTTGCAGTTTTAGTATAAAAATTGATTCAATTAATACTGAAATTAATAATAACCTCGCCCTTATTGCATTTGTATTCCAAATACTAATGTTAACAAATTCTATATACTTTTTAACCGTTTTTCTAAATAATAATGATTATGTCCTTTCGGATGATCTTCACTTACTCCAATTACTTTATATCCATGTTTCTTATAAAAATCAGGTGCTTGGAAACTAAAAGTATCTAAATTAATTAACCTACACCCTTTTTCAATTGCAAATTCTTCAATAAGCTTTATTAACTTGCTTCCGTAACCTTCATGCCTATATTCTTCAGAAACCCATAGAAAGTTAACGTGGACATGGTGCCAAAAAGTTATTGCTGTTACCCCACCTACTATTTCTT
>NZ_JBNLYE010000515.1:0-2318 GCF_050172095.1 Bacillus sp. GMs2/2 | reverse complement strand
AGTAAAATAACGATTGATGAATGTATATAATAAGTTGATATTGCTAAAAAAGAGCTAGGATGAAACATCTTAGTTCTTTTTTGTAATATCAGGATACTATTGAGACAGAGTTTGTTTAAAAACAAACTCTTATACAAGGGGTACAGCCACACATCCATCAACTTAAGAATTTGGGGCAGGTTTAAAATAAAGTTTGGTTAAAAAATCATTCTAAACCCATAATTTCAATGCATATAAAAAGCCATTGTTTTAAACAGTAATTGAACAAAACGATGGCTCTCTTTTATTTTCCAGAACTGTTTTTTATAAAAAGTCTGATTAATTTAATTTTCCTTATACCACTAACGCTCCGTTTAGTTTAATAAGAATGAATGGATTTAAACTTTCTTCCAATAAAGTTAGCAGGTACGGGGTTGAGTTCTACTTCTCTTGACCAAACAGAGAGTTGACCAATGTGGTGAATCTCATGAGCAATTATATGGTGTAATATTTCCTCAACAGTATATTTATCTTCATCCCAAGCAACACATACAGCTTTCTCTTTTAATTCATCTAAATTTTTTTTGAGAAATTCAGCTATTTCATTCCGGAATCTATCTGAAAGAGATTTAATCCTCTCAAGTGTATCATAATCAGCAAATTCAACTACTATGTCTTCTTTACCTTGAATACCACGAACCCAACTATATTCAACATCAATAATGTGAAAAAGGGTATATAAAATACTTCCTACTCCTCCAGTTCGCTCTTTTATCAACTCTTCATTTGATAGTTGATTACACCATTCAAACCATTCGTCTCTTACTTGCCAGTTATATTTAAAAAAATTTATCAATGTAAACACTCCCCTATATAATTGTTTATAGCAATAAGAATTAGCTTTTGTCACTAAAACCCCTCTTTTTATTGAAGTAACCTGCCCTGTTAGTTCAATAAAACAAGCTCTAGATAAGTAATCTGGAGCAAAAGCGTTGCACCTTATTAAAACAACACGTCTTTTTTAAACTTCGTGACTTTATTCCAAATCCGTATATAGACTATTTTTGGAGTAAAAAGCACGTTACTATTCTCTTATATTAATGAGAATAGTAACGTGCTTTTTATGAATATCCATCAAAAACAAGAGTTATCTTTATTTGCCGAAGAGTTATATCGATATATGTCTCCTGCTACACTTAATTAATTAGCTATAGAAGCAGGCGGGATGAAACGAAAACGTAAGTGCCATGGGCACCATTTCTTATCTTTGTGTGTATGGTTAAATCAACAAGTCGCTATTACCTCTCTTACTCAACTTTGTAGTCAGTTAGAAACCTCAACAGGAATTTTATTAAGTCCGGAGGGACTTAATCGACGCTTTAACTCAGCTTCTGTAGCTTTCACTTCTACAAGCTAAAATTGGAGGTTTATCTAAGATTTCTCATTCTCTTTCAGCTTACTTTGAGTGCATTCGCATCCTTGATTCTACAACCTTCCAAGTTCCAGATTGATTCGCAGCTACTTATCCTGGTGCTGGAGGATGCAGTCATAAAGCTGGTGTGAAAATTCAACTAGAGTATGACTTGTTGAGTGGGGAATTTTCTGATGTGGAAATTGAACCAGGAAAACGAAGTGATCAGGCATATAGTGCGACTCGAACAGGCATGGCACAAAAGAATGAACTATATATTCGTGACTTAGGATATTTTCGTTTACAAGACTTTAAGTCTATTCAAGACAAGTAAGGATATTATTTATCACGTCTTAAGTTACCAACTAAAATATACAGAAAAGAGTTCGAAACAGTTGTATTTAAAACAAAGCCCACTCAATTGAGACCGGTATATATACAAATTCATTTGGAAGACATCATGACACAATTACAACCTGGCCAAGTGTATGAATTACATGATGTTTATGTAGGGAGTAAAGACAAACTACCTACTCGCATTGTGGTTTATAGATGTACCGAGGAGCAAAAACAGAAACGCCTACGTGACCGAGCTATTCGCGAAAAGAAAAAAGGAATTACTTATACAGAGCGTACGAAGCTTTTACAAGGTATTACGGTATATATGACAAACATTCCTACGGAATGGGTACCAAAAGAGAAAATCTATGATTTATATTCACTACGTTGGCAAATTGAACTGTTATTTAAAATATGGAAATCTTGGTTTCAAATTCATCGTTGTAAATCTATTAAACAAGAACGATTAGAATGTCACCTTTATGCGCAACTCATTAGTATTCTATTATGTTCTTCTACCATGTTTAAAATGCGAAAACTCCTGTTACGGAAGAAACAGAAAGAGCTAAGTGAATATAAAGCGATGTAC
>NZ_JBNLYE010000514.1:0-2318 GCF_050172095.1 Bacillus sp. GMs2/2 | reverse complement strand
CATTTTTATTAGAAATTCTAAATTTCGTTGTTTTTTATCCAGAAGCCTTAATATACATTTGATATTATTCTAAAATTTATAGCGCACTATTCGAACATTTTGTGAAAACCACCAAAAAACATCACAAACTACTAGTAGTAGGTATTAATTTCCTGTGTTTGTTCCAAACACCGTGTTAAACTGAAGGGGTTTAACAGATCTACTCTAATAACATTAATGAAATGGGGTATTTACTTGAACTTTCCACAATTAAAAATCGGGCATATGATGCCAAAGGTCCCAATTCTACAGGGAGGAATGGGCGTAGGCATTTCATTAAGTAAACTTGCATCTGCAGTTGCAAATGCTGGAGGAATTGGGATAATATCAGGAACTGGTATTTCCATAGATGAAATGAGAATGCATATTAGGAAGGCGAAAGAAAAGATTCGGAATACTGGTTATATTGGAGTAAATGTCCTTTTTGCAATGAATGATTTTGCTGAAAAAATGAAAGCAGCCATTGAGGAAAAAGTTGATTTCATCATATCTGGTGCTGGCATTTCGCGAGATATGTATACTTGGGGGAAAAATGCCGGCATACCAGTTATTTCAATAGTTTCCTCAGCCAAACTCGCTAAATTATCTGAACGATTGGGTGCAGCCGCTGTTGTAGTAGAGGGGCATGAAGCAGGAGGACATCTGGGTACCGAGCGACCTTTATTCGATATCTTACCGGAAGTAGTTGCAGCAGTCGAAATTCCCGTAATTGCTGCTGGAGGAATTATGACCGGGAAAGATATTGCTCGTGCCTTAAAAATGGGTGCATCTGGTGTGCAAATGGGGACAAGATTCGTTGCAAGTAATGAGTGTGACGCACCACTATCCTTTAAGGAAAAATATATAAATGCTCGATTAGAAGATACTATATTAGTCAAAACAACTGTCGGTCTCCAAGGTCGTGCGGTAAAAAATAACTTTACTAAATTAATAGCTGATAATAATAAAAAAATAAAAATAAAAAAGTGTATAAATTGCTTAAAAAACTGTTCTTATCGTTTCTGCACGCTAGATTCTTTGATAACCTCTATGGATGGTGATTGTGAAAATGGTCTTGTTTTCGCAGGTGCACGAGTAAATGAAGTCAAAGAGATTTTGCCCGTCCAAACAATTATTAACAATATTATGATGGAATATAGAGCATGTATTTAGCGTAGCATCCATGTATAGTTCTTTAAAAAATATTTAATGTTGTAAATTCTTATTTTCCTGACGATACATCAACTAATAATTATGGGCATTATTGATCATAAAAAAGAACACCTAAAAATGCTGTAGGTGTTCTTTTTTATTTATAATTGGATAATTTCTCTTATTTCTTCTATAGGTAACTTCGTAAATTTCGCAATATCCTCTACAGACATTCCGTTTTTATACATACCACATACCAATTGTATACGCTCGGCTTTTTTCCCTTCTTCAATACCCTTTTCAATACCTTTTTTGATTCCTTGCTCCTCTGCATGAGCAAACTTTGCAGCTTCATCCATTAGGGTTTTTTCCCTCGCTTCATAGGCTTGTCTGAAAGTCGAATCTTGACTCATTCGCTCCCACTTATTCATTGCTTTTTGTAAAATCGGATCTTGATTCATCGCAATGTCCTCCAATGTTTGAGTTAAGTGTTCATCTTCATTTGCCGGAAGTAATAACAGCCAACGAACAAATGAATCTTCCCACGGATTAACCTTCTCTTCCCGCCATTGTTCCATTAATTTAGGAAGCTCTATAACATGAATCTCTATATCATCACTAAACTGCTTTTGCTGTTGTACATTCCATAGCTTTCCCGTTGTATGAAATTCCTCATATTCGGGAAAAAGTACGAAGTTTAACAAATTAATAGTAATTGTTTTACTAAGAGAGCTGTAAGGCATCCCTTTTTGTAACTGTGAAGTATATAATTTACCCCAGTAATACAAACTTCGTTTAATCATGTCGTGATTATTATTCAGCTGAATTTCTACGTTTACTTTAGTACCTGTGTCTAATGTGGCTGAGACATCTAAAATTGATAATTTATCATCCTCGTGTTCTCGATGTAAATGTGGATCCTCTAATTGTAGTGACATAATAGGTGATTCTAATGAATTCTTTAGCATGGCATTTAAAAATGTGATAAGAATATCCTCACTACCACTTGTCCCAAATAATTGCTTAAAAGCAAAATCAATTCGTAAATTTACTAATGACTTGGTCATGACTTTCCTCTTCCTGTCTAAGAAACTCTCTTTTCTTTATTGTACATAAAAATTAGGTAATCATGCAAATAGGAACATTTA
>NZ_JBNLYE010000513.1:0-2328 GCF_050172095.1 Bacillus sp. GMs2/2 | reverse complement strand
TATCCCACCAAATGTATAAATCTTGCGTATGTAAATAAGAAGAGAATAAAGGAAATAAAAAAGAACTTGTAAGAATTCCTACAGGTTCTTTTTTAGATAATGTAAAAGGTGAAACAGACTATGTCATTATTTGTAATGGTAAAATTATCTTACGTATGGTTTTGTTTTATTTTATCATTTTAGCCAAGAAGACTCCCTCCATAAGGAACTCACAGCAAGTATGGGTAAGTGGGAGTAGTTCAAAGCATGCAATATTGTTTGATTTGGCTAATACATAGATTTCTCATCTCAGAACTGGTGTAAGAATTATAATGTTTATACCATTCTATTGTATTTTCTAAAGTCTGTTGTAGGGACCATTTTGGCTGCCAATTAAGATTGAATTTTGCTTTGCTAATGTCAAGGTTTAGTAAATTTGCTTCATGAAAATTTATTGGACCTATATTTTCTGCTGTCCAATCCCCGCAGCCCCAAATATCTAGTAAACTGGTCACTAATTTTTCTACTGAAACAATATTGCTTAGGGATGGCCCGAAGTTCCATGCTCCTGAAAAAAGGATACCATTATTTATAATTTTTTCTGTAAGGAGTAAATACCCGCTTAAAGGTTCTAGTACATGTTGCCAGGGTCTAATAGCAGTAGGATTTCTAATAATAATCTTTTTGTTTGATTCTAATGCTCGTATACAATCGGGAATAATTCTATCTATTGACCAATCACCACCACCAATTACATTACCAGCTCGAACACTTGCAATTATTTTCTTGTGTTGAGAAAATTTTTCTTCTGAAAAGTAAGAATTACGATAGGAAGAAATTAAAAGTTCGCAGCATCCTTTGCTTGAGCTATATATGTCATGGCCGCCCATAGGGTCAATTTCACGATAACCCCAAGGCCATTCTTTATTTTCATAGCACTTGTCACTTGTCACCATAATTCCTATTTTAGCTGATTCATGTAATCGAATTGCCTCTAGTACATTCATAGTTCCTACAACGTTTACCTCGTATGTTTCTCTAGGATATTCATATGAATACTTAACTAGAGGTTGGGCAGCTAAATGGAATACAATTTCAGGTTTATAATCTGTAAAAACCTTATTTAATTTATTAAAATCTCTAATGTCTCCACGAATATCAATTATATTATTTTGAAGGTTAGTAATGTTAAAGTTATCATTTTTATTTTTAGGATCTAATGAATATCCGATTACAGCAGCACCTAATTCATTCAACCATAGGGATAACCAAGAACCTTTAAAACCAGTATGTCCAGTAATTAAAATTCTTTTTCCGTAAAAAGCATTATTAAAGTTTTGGTTTAACAATTAGTCCACCTCCTTTAGTACCCTATTTTTAGGGAGTTAGGTATAAATGTTTATTATTTTTATACCAATTAACAGTTTTTATAATTCCTTCTTCAATATTAATTCTAGGTTCCCAGGAAAGAGAGTTTTTTATTTTTTGCACATCCGCTTCAGGAACCCATCTTTCATTTGTTCTAGAGGAAATTGCACCGTAATTTGGTCTGGAATTGGTTTTCAAATGTTTGAATAATAATTCTACATAATGTTTCAAGGGGTGAATAGTGCCGCTCCCAATATTAAAGATTTCATTTTGTACAGTAGTATTTTCTACTGCTAGGATACAGGCATCTATTACATTTTCTATATAACAATAATCTCTTAATTGATTACATAAAGTTAAATTTACATCTTTGTTTTGTAATACTCGCAAGATTATATAGCTAAAAATTTTATGCGGCTCTTCGCCTTCTCCGAATATGCCAAAAGGTCTTAATGTTATAAGATTAGTATTGTTTTCGCTAGCAATTTGATGGGCGAGTATAGTAGCAGCAGCTTTGGTACTTCCATAGATGTCCACAGGAGTTAGTAACATATTTTCATGAATAGGTTCCATCTTGTTACCGTATTCAGAACTACTCCCAAAATTGATGATTTTTTTACAATTCACCAATTTTGCTGCTTGAATAATGTTACAAGTCCCTATAACATTTGTTTCTATAGCATGGATGTAATCTGTATGGGCAGAATTTACACCATAGGCTGCCAGGTGAAAGATATAATCGGGATTAATTTTCTTTATTGCATCTTGTACTTGTTTTTTATCTCGTATATCTATTTCATAGGTTTCAATATATTTTAGAATATCCTCTAGTCTCCAAGAGTTTGATGGTGTTCTTATGAAAAGAACAATTTTTGCTTGTAAATTTAAAAGTCTTCGTGCCAAGTGAGAACCAATAAAACCGTATCCACCAGTAATAAGGAAAGTTTTATTTTTAAATGAAGCAATCATAGTGATAATCTA
>NZ_JBNLYE010000512.1:0-2249 GCF_050172095.1 Bacillus sp. GMs2/2 | reverse complement strand
AATTAATTCTTTTATTGTTTTGTTTTCTATATTTCTTTTAGTTAGAAATGGTTTGTTAATTTTTTTAAGTTTTATTAATGAGACTAGTATTTTTCTTAGTAATATAGTTCTTTTTGTATTAGGTGGACTTTTACTATTTTTTTCATTGATTTTAAATAACAAAAAAAAGAAAAAAAGTAAGAGGTAACAAAAAAAAGAAAAAAAGTAAAAAAAAGTATTGTTATTCTTAGATATAGAAGTTATATTATATTAGGCTTTAAAAATATTAAAGGAGGAATAAACCATGAATGCTATTGATTTATTAGAACAAAGTTTAGGGTTTTTAGTAGGAAAAATGGGGATCAGTGAAGGTTTAGCTGCTACTATTGTGGGTGTGCTTGCAAGTGCAGGACCTGCTGCTGTTGCTGCGGCTTGGCCTTTCTTAGCTCCATTTGTTGTTACTTTAAGAGGAATTCTTACAGTTGTTGGAACGACAGCTGCAATTGGTTGGTAATTTTAAAATAAAAAATAGGAGTGTTTTTGATGACAGAATCATTATCTAATATGGGTGGTTTTTTAGTTAGTTCTTTAGGTTTAGAAAAATCTACTGCTATGGCAATTGCTGAAGTTATTGTAACGGGTGGTGTAACAGCTGCTGTAGTAGCTTGGCCATTTTTAGCTCCATTTGTTGCTACAATTAATGGTATTGCAGCTGTTGGTGGAATCGGATTGTTAACTGGATTCTAATATTTTTATAAAAAAATGAAATAATATATCTTTATAAGACAGTCGAATAATTTCAATATATAAAATTTTATTTTATATATTGAAATTATTCTTAAAATATTTTTTAAACCAAATATTGGATATTGCCAATGTTTGGTTTAAAAAATATAGTTGTTGATAGTATGTTTGAATTTTTAAGGTATAAATATTGGTTTATTTTTAATTAAGCATTTTATGAAATTGAGAGGAAGGGGAATTATTTGGTTTTTTGTAAAAAGAATTGGAAATCAATTATTGTATTATCTATCTATATATTAGGATTATCATTTGGTGTATTAATAGGTTTTGCAAATAATTCTAAGATGAGTATCAATCCTCAAAATTTAGGTGCTGTTACAATTATATTTCATAATTTGGGTGTAATTGGGATTATGTTTCTTGGGATATTATCTTTTGGTGTTGTAACTTTAATTACAATTTTATTTAACGGTAGTATGTTGGGAACTGTGGTTGGATCTTTTTGGGGAACTAGTGATTTTTTAAATATAATTTTAACACTTATACCTTATGGTATTTTAGAGATTCCAGCTTTTATTATTGCTGCAATAGGTGATTTATGTATTATATATAGCATGAAAAAAATAATTTGGAATAAAGATAAAAAAATTGCATTTTACTCTCTAAAAAAGGGATTAAAATTAAATGTAATAGGAGTTATTATGGTTGTTATTGCGGGTATTATAGAAGCTAAAATACCTTTTATCTCCATATAAATATATAAAAATTATTTTTAAGTTTAAATAAAAGGTGGTTTTAATTGTGGATGTTAGTTTAGAAAATAAGGAAACAAATAAAAAAGGTCCATCAATATTTGGGATAATTACTTCTCCAATTGCACAGTTTGAAAAATTAATGATAAGTACATCTATATGGAAACAATTTCTATTTATAGCTTTATTAGGAGGTCTTGCTGCAGCTTTAAATGCTTATATTGTTCAAACAAGCCCAGCAATGATGAAATTAGCTGAATCACAGTCTACTGGATTTAAAGTTCCTTTAAGTGTAACACTTGGAATGTCAGTTGTATTTGGTACACTTGCTGTAGCTGTAAAGTTTTTTGTTATAGCTGGTATTTATAAAATGATTATGTTGTTTATGATGAATGATACTACTTATAAAAAGATTTTATCAATTGTTGTATATTCTGGGATATTTTCAATTATTAGTGTTTTTGTTAATAGTATATTAAGTTTATTTTTTGGTGACAGTTATCAAGTAAATTATACTAGTTTAGCTCCTTTATTTGATATAGGTACTAAGATGAATGCAATAGCTGGTTCTTTTGAATTATTTTCTATTTGGGGTCTTATTATAACTGGTTTAGGATTACATATTGTTGCTGGTTTAACGAAAAAACAATCTATAATTCTTGTAATTATTTTATTTATTGTAACTGTTATATTAGGAACTTTTCCTGTATTTTTAATGAAATAGAAATGTATTTTTTATTTAACGTTATTTTCTTTTTACAATGTAAAGAAGGA
>NZ_JBNLYE010000511.1:0-2330 GCF_050172095.1 Bacillus sp. GMs2/2 | reverse complement strand
GGGGATAAAGAAATTTATGAAAAAATTATTAGCTTCAGCAACAGCGGTAACACTATTAACAGTGGGGTACAGTTCTTCTGCATTTGCAGCTAAGAGTCCTAATGATACAAAAAACTGTGGTCATTTTAAAAGTCAACAAGATGCTCAAGCATTCTGGGATCAAAATGGATATGGTGTTGGAAATGATCCACACCGTTTAGATAATGATAAAGACGGCATTCCATGTGAAGATTATAAATATCCAAAGAGCACAAATACTACAACAGAAAATAAAGAAACTACTAAACCTCAAGAACAACCTAAACAAGAAAATACTAAACAGGAAAACACTAAACAAGAACCTGTTAAACAAGAAAACACTAAGCAAGAGAATTCAAAACAAAATAACCAAACAACAAATAATAAACAAGAACAAACTAAGCCTCAAACAACTGCAAAAGAAACAAAGAAAAATACTAATACAGTTGTGAAAAAAGAAACGAAAAAACAAGGTGAAAAATTACCTAATACAGCATCAAACGGTGTTACAATGATGTTAGCAAGCTTAGGATTAGCATTAGCTGGTTCTGTATTAATGTTCCGTCGTAAAAAGACAAACGCATAAAATAGTTCCTTAAAACGGCAGGAGAAATCCTGTCGTTTTCAAATGGAGTGATAAAAGTGAATAAAAAACAATGGATAGGCTTATGTTTAACTGTTATTGGACTTACTATCTTTTCCTATTATTTTCTAGAATGGTATAGTGCTAGACAATCAGCAGAGTCGTTAACAACTAACGAGGCTAAACAATATGAGACCTCCACACCTTCTAAAGAAAATGAAACGCAAAACATCAATCAAACAGAGACAAAGATTGACACTTCATTACAAGAAGAACCTGTACAAATTCCCGCTTCAAAGGTAAACCATCAGTTAGGAGATAAAGTAGCATATTTAATTATCCCTAAAATACAAAAGAAATACTCTATATTTTGGGGAGCTGATGATAAAGTACTAAAAAAGGGTGTAGGTATGTTTGTTAGTGACTTAACTACTACACCATCTGGAAATGGTCATACAGTTTTAAGTGGACATAGAGATACTGTTTTTACCGAGCTTGGTCAATTAAAGGAAAATGACCAACTTATCGTGGAATATGAAAATAAAACATATACATATGAAATTAACAAGCATTGGATAACAGATTCAGAAGATCGAACAGTTATTGTAGAAAAAAGTGAGCCAACATTAACATTAACAACTTGTTATCCTTTTGACTATATAGGAGACGCTCCAGATCGGTACATAATTGAAGCATCTCTACTTTCCATTCATTGAGGATGGAAAGTCCAATACACATTAATTTTAATAATATGTATTGGACTCCCATTCAAGTATCATTTTTCTTAATGAATATTTGGTATATTTTAGGGTGTTTTTTACTGTTTTTATGTTAAGATATTTTGGTTGATATTCATCTTATTTTAGGAGGTTGGAAAATCTGTTACATGCTTTTCATATGGATTTTAGTTTCTATACCGAAAGTATAAAAGTTTTAGGGTTATTAGGGAATTCTACTCGCTTATCAATTGTTTGTAAATTGATTACATATGGATCGTTGTCAGTTTCTGATTTAAGTAAGCAAACAAGAATTACAGAGGATTTGATTGTACAACATTTGCGTAAATTAGCCTTTGGAAATATTGTAATTAGTGAACGTATAGGGAAAAGGCTTTATTTTAAAATAAAAGATAATAAAACAATTGAGATTATTAAGGTATTAGGATTACTAAGTTAATTTTCATTACTTTCAATATAAATGATTTTGCTATAACTCAATTGTGCAAAATCACATTTAGCCTGCCTACGGAAATAGGGAGGTTTTTAATATACAAAAAGGCGCCCATATAAGGGTGCCTTTTCCAATAGTTTTTAGCAGAAACAACTGCATCCGATAATGATTAATAAAATAAACAATACAACTAATAAAGCGAATCCTCCAGCGAAACCGCAGCCTTCGCCGCAACTACCACCATATCCCATAACAATAGTGCCTCCTTTAGATTAGAGGGTAAAACTAGGGTGCATTCCATGGATTTTAATGGGTTCACTTTACCTTATGTTTTTAAAAATTAATTGAGCAGGTCCTTTTGAAAATAGAAAAAAGACGCCATAAGGCGCCTTCCTTTTAGGTAGATAAGACTTTAGTTTTCCAATCTAAAGAAATTTTGTATCAGCTCTTTGAGAGTATATCATGATATTCGCTTGATTTATTATGCATTATTACATATCATTGTAAATCCCTCTATTTTCCATTTGATAAAATGAAATCCCAATATTGTTAATAATTA
>NZ_JBNLYE010000510.1:0-2337 GCF_050172095.1 Bacillus sp. GMs2/2 | reverse complement strand
TTATGGTGGAAATCTATTTGTGAAGAAATAAATCATTTTATCCTATACGATGAAAATGGGATATTTCGGTATTTTTATAGTTAGGAAAAAGTTATTCTAAAAGGAGTAAGTTGGGGGAATCATAGACGCAAGAAAAAGAAACCGAAACAAATAAGAAAGGAAGCTGTTCAGATAAAACCGATAGTAGAAGAAAAACCACTAAAGAAGAGTAGCAACAAGTTAGTTGATATTCTCCTAGGTATTCTTCTTTTCCAAATTTTTATATGGGCTGTCTTGGAAGGTTCTACAACACAAGTAAGCAAAGGGAAGACGTTCCTTATTATCGTTTTCTTTCTCTTAATTGCAATAGGGTTATCTATGATAGGAAACAAATAAGGGGGAGTTCAGATGTTTAAGAAGAAGGAGAAAAAAAACATTTACGTTAGACTGGTAAACACACAAGGGGAAATCATTCGAGAGTTTAATTGTACAGAAAAAGACTTGCGAAAAGTAAAAGAAAATGGTGCTGAAATTCGTTTGGTTAGAGATAAGTCATATGAGATGGTAGCAACCGATGAACAATTAGAAAAACTAGCAAGAGCTGAAGCAGAAATCGAAGCGGAAATTAAGGCATGGGAAGATGCTTTAAATGAGAGCTTGGATGAACGCGAAGAAAGAGAAGCGAGACAGAAAGAATTGAAAGAAAAGAATAAATGGAGTACAAAGAAGAAAGTAATCGTATTTGGACTGATATTTTTTGTGTTTATTGGATTACCTATTATCGAAGGGTATCAAAATAGTAAATTAGTTGAAGAAGGTACATCATTAAATGCAGAAATTGTAGGTAGGCACGTAGAGGAGGAATTTATATTTACACACCCCACACTAGTAGTTGAGGTAGATGGTAAAAAGCATAATGTATGGGTAAGTGAAGAGACATATAACGGAGCAGAGTGGTTAGGTAGACTAAAAGTCATCAAAACAAAAGATGGTAAAGTTGAGAAAGACCCTAGATATGAGGGTGAAGACTTAATTACGAGTTATTAAGCAGTATGTTTTTAGTATTCGCTTCTCTCAAATTAAATAACATTATTATTTGCAAAAATCGAATCCATTAAAATAAAAAACAAATTTTAAATAACTGTAATAACCTCCTAGCATATTGTCGATGGGAGGTTATCAACTTTCTGAAGATACAATTGTGATAACAGTAACGTTTTTACTAAGTGAGTGCAATTTCAGAGAAACAAAAATAGAGTATGAGGGATATGGTTAAGTGAAAGAGAGAAGAATATTTAGAGCTTTTGAGGAGAAAGAAGGCTATTTGAACTATCAAAAGCATTCTGATTATGTACGGTAATTAATGTAGTGATGATATACATAAAAGATTATCTAAATTTAGTTACACAAAGATGAATGTACTTGAAAAATTAGGAATGTAATGGGATTTTAGTGAATGAAAATTATTTAAACTGTATAGAAGGTGAAAAACTGAATGTGGAACATAAAAGAAGAAGATTTAGATGGATTTCGAGTAACATGTAGCAGCCGTTTAAGTCCTGAGGGTGCTTTAGGTTTTATGATAGGAACAATAGTGTACGTTTCAGTTATGATGTTTTTTCTTATTGGTACTTTAGTAACCTTTGGTTGGGACTACTATACTAGTTTATTTGAGAAAACAATTGTTAAAATTGAACTTGTGCTATATAGCTTGCAAATAATTTTTTTAATTCTATATTCATTTCCAAAAGCTCGATTTAAATTTCAAGAGTTCCAAACGATTGTCGTATTATTATATGCATTTCAATTAGGTACAATATTATTCACAGCTCTGATTCTTCCTGGAATGTCTGATTATACAATCGACGGAATTACATTAGTATATGTAGGTTTCTTATTTTTAGGAGCAGTGATTGTTCATATTGTGACAACGATTGATACGTTTAAACAGGCAAGTGAAGGTGCATTTAGTATGAATGAAAGATCCTCTTCCTTTTTTAGTAAAACAAAAGAGACTATGATGAAAGTGGCTTCAATATACGCATTAATCCTACTTATTTTGATTTATTTTCATAATGATTATACGTTTGATACTTTTATTGGATATGTAATAGGTACTGTTTTACTATATACAGTAGCCGTTGGTGCAGCAGAATTCCAGCTATTGGTGTACTGTAGATTCAAATTTAAATCATTTAATATGACTTGGGAAGAAAATGAGAGAATGCGTGGGAGAACTCGAAAACAAAATAAAAAATTCAAAACGAAAAGTAAATAAGGGTGAAATAGAATTTAAGTGTATGAGAATTATTTAAACTATATAGAAGGTGAAAAACTGAATGTGGAATATAAGAGAAG
>NZ_JBNLYE010000509.1:0-2340 GCF_050172095.1 Bacillus sp. GMs2/2 | reverse complement strand
TATTTAAATGAAAATTATTTTAAATAATGCATCAAATCAACCTTTATATCAACAAATAAAGGAACAAATTAAAGATTCTATATTTAATAATGAATTGACGGAAGGTGAACAATTACCATCAATCCGTGTATTGGCTAATGATTTACATGTAAGTATGTTAACCACAAAAAGAGTTTATGCGGAACTAGAATCCGAAGGTTTTATCGTTACCAGGGTTGGAAAAGGTACTTATGTAGCATCTACAAACTTGGAATTATTAATGGAATCTAAGCGTCATATGGTTGAAGTAAAATTGACAGAAGTGTGCAAAATGGCTCGAAGTATTGGAATCCATAATGAGGAACTCTATTCGATGTTAGATTTAATCTTAAAGGAGGAAAATGAAGAATGAATGCAGTGTTAGAAGTGAAGAATCTAAACAAAGCTTATGAGAATTTTTCATTAAAAGACGTGACATTTTCACTTAACCAGGACTGTATAACTGGTTTTATTGGTACTAATGGTTCTGGGAAAACTACTACTATTAAAGCTATCCTCGGGCTCGTACTCAAAGATTCGGGTAAAATTAATTTTTTAGAAAAGGATATAGATAAACATGAACGAAAATCCAAAAATAAAATTGGTGTCGTGTTAGACGAAGGGTACTTTTACGATGAATTAACATTAAAAGAAATGAAGAATGTAATCGCCCCTTCCTATACTAAATGGGATGAGCAAGTTTTTTTAAAGTATATTAAACGATTTAATTTAAATCTAGGACAAAAAATTTCTACCCTCTCCAAAGGAATGCGAATGAAATTTGCAGTTGCTCTAGCTTTATCCCACCACGCAGATCTATTAATAATGGATGAACCCACAAGTGGACTTGATCCATTGGTTCGAAGTGAACTAATAGACATACTTCTAGATTTTATGAAAGAACCAGGAAAGAGTGTCTTTTTTTCTACTCATATTACCTCAGATCTAGATAAAATAGCAGACATGATTATTTTGATAGATGATGGTCAAATATTAATTGATGAAGAAAAAGATGCACTAGTGGAAACACATGCATTAGTAAAAGGTGATAATCAATTGATTAATAATCAAACAGAAAAACTCTTTTTGAATTTGAGTCAAACTAAATATGGATTTGAAGGGATTACTCATAAAATAGATGATGTGTGCCGGCTTATGCCTGGTGTTTTGATGGAAAGACCAACTATAGAAGATATAATGCTTTCTTATATTGGAGGAAATACATATGCTTATTAATCTTGTTGTAAAAGACATACTATTAGTAAAAAGATATTTTTTTATTTTACTCGTTTTCGCAGCTATTGCACCAATCTATCTTTCTACTCAGTTACACCTCAACGATGGTGGACTTATTGGTTTTCTTTTAACAGTAGTTTTTATGGAGCATATTTTGTTTGGTACAATATCGAAATTCGAAGACCAATACAAAGGAGCAGCTTTACTTTGTGCAACACCATATACTAGAAGTGCCTTTGTAAAAGCAAAATATCTCTTTCTATTGGTAGTTTTTCTTTGTGCCTCAATTATTCGAATGATAATTTCAATTATTATACCATCTGGTATCGAGAATCTTAGTATAAACGCTCTCGGAATAACATTCTTAGTTGTTAGTATTTTGTTTGGAATATTACTCCCTTTCCAATTTAAATTTGGTTTTGATAAAACAAAAATGATTTCTTTTATTGTTGTCTTTTTGACACCTTTTGTAGCTCCTACTCTTATAAAAGAAATTCAGTTGAGCCATCTAAATTTTACACTCCCTCTTCCATTTCCATCAATTATCATGGCATGGATGCCTTGTCTCATTTCAATAGTTATTAGCATTATATCAATGATAATTTCACTGAAGATATATGCAAAAAAAGATTTATAATTAGTTTAAGGGGCATTTTAAAAAATATGTTTTATCGTCCCATACTTATCGAAGTTACGTCAACGCACAAGATACTTCAGTTCTCAGCGTAGGAACTACTGACAAAACCTACTAAGAAAGCTGGTAAATACGTCGATGTTCGCAGGTATCTGTCACTTCGAACATTTCGTTATTTACTTTCTAAATCTTGAGCATTGATCTATGTCTCGATTAAAATGCATCCCTTGTCAATTAAGTGATGTATTTTAGATACTTATTTGTTAAAAAAGGAAGGATGAATGTTCAATCAACCGACACAACTACTTCTTAGGAAGTGTGTTATAGTTAATTCAGAATCAATACTGCTTAGCAGCATTAATTCTCACCTATCTTTTATTTATTTGTTTTTACACCAACTTAAAGGAAAGACCAACTATATTTTTAGTTGGTCTTTCCTTTTGTTATTAGAA
>NZ_JBNLYE010000508.1:0-2354 GCF_050172095.1 Bacillus sp. GMs2/2 | reverse complement strand
ATTAACCTAATTTAATTGTTTTTTTATTTTTCTCTAATAAACCAAACAAAAATAGAGATTTTGAACAAGATGAAGTTTATGAAGGAAATAACGTTGATTAGGTGCTGAAAACGGGAATCATTCAAGCATGGTAATTCACCGTTTTTATAGCTTCCTATAGTGAGATGTTATGTTCACATCATATGTATACGATATTTGTAACTTAATATAGCATTACTGCAACTTCAAAATTAGTAGTTAAGGTTGTTATCTTATAGAGTGTTATATATAACTTAGCTAAAAAAGCACAAATCATATAATTTGCGCTGTTCATTATCTGTTTTTGGTAAAAAATTATAGTTTTTGTCACATTAATACTGTACGATACATAGTATAAAACACATACTGTATGACATATAGTAATGGAAATGAGGTGAGTGAATGGATACTTTATTAAATTCGTTAATTACTGAGTTAAGAAGAGGGACATTAACGTTAGCTGTTTTAAGTCAATTAAGAACGCCTCAGTACGGATATTCACTTGTCCAGTTATTGGAGCAATCAGGGGTTACAATTGATCAAAGTACTTTATATCCACTACTTCGCCGATTAGAAAAGCAGGAATTAGTGACGAGTAATTGGGATAAAACGGAGAGTAGACCTCGTAAGTATTATGTTTTAAGTGATTATGGATTAGAAATATTTTTGCAGTTGAAAAAAGAATGGATAAAGGATTCGAAAGAACTTTATAACTTATTAAAGGAGGAAGAGAATGAATTTAATTGATCTCTATATCCAAGAGGTTGCGAAGAGATTACCTGAAAAAAATCGTGAAGATATTACACTTGAACTAAGGTCAATTATAGATGATATGTTACCTGAAGATTATAATGAGAAAGATGTAAAGAGCGTTCTCGAAAAATTGGGGAGTCCGGTTTCATTGGCTAATGGTTATTTGGATAGACCGATGCATTTAATTGGACCACGTTATTTTGATGTATATACAACGTTGTTAAAAATGATTATACCAATCGCAGCTGTCATTGCACTCATATCAATGATTGCAGAAAATTTTATAGGCTATAGTGGTGATCAAGCAGTATTAAATGTTATTTTTCAATTGATAGGTAAAGGCATTGGGGAAATTTTTGAAGTGGGCCTCCATGTATTTTTCTGGTTGACACTTGTGTTTGTTATTTTAGAAAGAACAGATACAGACAAAGGTATCGAGCCGTTGACGACAAGTTTAAAAAAATGGACACCAGATGATTTGAAAAACATCTCGTATATCCCAAAGAAAAAAGCAATCTCGAAGTTTGAAGTTTTTGGAGGTTTAATGTGGACAGCAGTTTGGGCTACACTTTATTTTTATGCGAATCATCTTGTTGGCGTATATAACGGTACGGCAAATGGACTGAAGTTTGTCTCGCCAACTTTTAATCAAGATGTTTTATTGCAGTACTGGCCAATCGTTGTAATTATGATCGTTTTTGAAATATGTATATCCCTTTATAAATTAGTGCAGGGACAATGGACGCAAAGATTGGCGATTGGGAATGCTATTCTTCAGGTAGCTGGGACGATAGTATTCATTGTAATTGTAGTAAATCCACATGTATTTAACGCAGGGTTTATTACGTATTTGGCAAATGCATTTACTATTTCCCTAGAGGGATTTAAAACGTGGTTAGTTGGCGGTGGAATTGTAATTTACACATTATCTGCTGCAATAAATATATTTGACGGTTTCCGAAAAGCTAGTATTCGTATGTAGATAAAAATCGGAAATTTCGATAAAATAAAACTATTGAAAAGATAGTGATATAAGGTGAACATGATGAAAGGAAGAAAACAATGATAAGGGAAGCAACGAAAAAAGATTTAGCATACATTTTAGATATTTATAACGATGCGATACTTTATACAACAGCTGTATATGCGTATAAACCTGTAACCCTTGAAAATAGAATAGATTGGTATGAACAAAAAAAGGCTGAAGGGTATCCAATTTTCGTATATGAATTAGATAATAAAGTAGTAGGATTTGCGACATTCGGCCCATTTAGAACGTGGCCTGCTTATAAATATTCAGTTGAACATTCTGTGTATGTAGATAAGGCATATAGAAAAAATGGCATTGGGTCTTCATTAATGAAGGAATTAATCAAAATTGCAAAGGAAAGAGAGTATATGACCTTAATTGCTGGAATTGATGCAGAGAATGAGAAAAGTATTGCCTTGCATCAAAACTATGGATTTGTTCATGCAGGAACAATAAAAAAAGCTGGTTATAAGTTTAATAAATGGCTAGATTTAGCTTTTTATCAGCTGGAACTTAACGGTCCTGAAAATCCTATAGAAGAATAAATATTTTT
>NZ_JBNLYE010000507.1:0-2355 GCF_050172095.1 Bacillus sp. GMs2/2 | reverse complement strand
TAAATTTGAAAATTAGGAGGTTCATAATGGGTAAACTATTAAATTTGTTTCGTGATATGAAAGTAGCAAAAAAGCTATTAATTTCATTCTTTGTAATTTTAATTGCAGCCGTTTCTATAATCGGGGGCATGTCTTATCAAACTGCTAAAAAGAATTTTGAATCACAAATTACGAGTAGTGCTAACGATAATATAAAAATATTAGATAATTTAATCAATCAAATGATTGAAGCAAAATTTAACGATGTGAATAACTTTGCACGAGTAATTCAAGGGAATATGTATCAAGGGGATAATCAGGATGAGCTAAGAAAGACATTATCTCAGTATATCAATTTGAATATAGATGTTGAACAAGTGTATGTTGCCGGTAATGATAAGAAATTTGTACAGGAACCAAATATACAAATGGCAGCAGATTATGATCCAACAACACGACCTTGGTATAAAGATGCAGTGGCAAAACAAGGTGGTATTGTTGTTAGCGAGCCATATAAGGCAAAAGGAAATGGACATATTGTCGTAACGATTGCAAAACAAACAGAAGATAAAAATGGGGTTGTTGCGCTAGATTTAAGTTTAGACAATTTATTAAAAACAACAAAGTTAATCAATATTGGTAAAAAAGGATATGCCTTCATTTTAGATGGAAAGCAAAAAATCATTGCTCATCCACAAGAAAAATCAGGGGATAAAGCAGCTGATTCTTGGGCAAAGAAAATTTATGAAGATAATCATGGTGCTTTTACATATTCTTATGGTGGTAGTGAAAAGAATATGGTATTTGCTACAAACGTAAAAACAGGTTGGAAAATTGGTGGGACGATGTACGCAACTGAAGTAATTGAAGCTGCTCAACCTGTATTTTATAATATGTTAATTGTTATGCTTATTTCGTTAGTAGTAGGTGGAGTACTTATTTATTTTGTGACACTTTCAATTACGAAGCCTTTAAAGAGACTAGTTATCACTTCTAAAGAAATAAGTGAAGGGGATTTAACGCAAACAATTGAAATTCATTCTAATGATGAAATTGGTCAACTTGCGAAAGGTTTTAACGAGATGACAAATTCATTACGGACGTTAATTGGAAGGATTAACACTTCGGCAGGACATGTTGCAGCAGCATCAGAAGAACTAACTGCAAGTGTAAGACAAGCGAGTGAAGCAACTGAGCAAATTACAACAGCAATGGATGAAATATCAAGTGGGGCAACGACGCAAACAACAAGTGTAGAAAATGGTGCTATGTTACTGTTTGATGTAACGGAAGGAATTCAGCATGTAGCAAATAGTTCATCATCTATTAATATCGCTTCTGCTCATACTCGTGAAAAAGCAGAAGATGGTGGGAAATTAGTAGGAAGAACAGTAAACCAGATGCAGTCTATTGCAGAATCGGTTTCACAATCAGATGCTGTTATACAGTTATTAAATAATAAATCAAAACAAATTGGTGATATATTGGAAGTAATTCAAAACATTGCAGATCAAACAAATCTTCTAGCTTTAAATGCGGCAATTGAAGCGGCAAGAGCTGGTGAACATGGAAGAGGTTTTGCAATTGTTGCAGATGAAGTACGTAAATTGGCAGAGAAGTCTAGCATATCTTCCAGTGAAATTAGTAAATTAATAGGCGAAATACAAGACGATATGGGTAAGACAGTCAAATCAATGAATCATGTAAATGAAGAAGTTCAATCTGGACTTGTTATTGCAAATGAAACGAAGCAAAATTTTGCTGAAATTTTACAATCTACAAATGAAATAGCTAATCAAATTAAGACGATGGTTGAAACGGCTAATGGAATGTCAAAAGGGGCAAATGAAGTATCTATTTCAGTAGGACAAATTGCAATGACAGCACAAAATAATGCGACAAGCACACAAAATGTTGCGGCTTCAGCTGAAGAACAGCTAGCTTCGATGGAGGAAATTGGATCAGCGGCGGGTACGCTATCTCAAATGGCTGAAGAATTGCAAGTATTAATTGAGAGATTTAATGTTTAATAGAGAACAGACTCCCCCTAGTAGCATTATGACACTAGAGGGTAGTCTGTTTTATTATGTAAAATCAAATGGAGATGTAAACTTCCTTTATGACGTTTAAAATGGTATTTTGCATAATATTTGTCGAAAAATAGAGGTGTTTGTTAGCTTTGTGTATAATTATTAACCTATAGAATACAAATAAAAGGAGAGTATTATGGGAGTGTATTGGGGGACAAAAAGACATTCTTGGCTTAGTTACGTCTCATTTTGGCTAAGTATTTCATTTTTTATTGTTTTTCTAATTGAAGTGTTTATATTAAAAACACTTTCGAATAGCTCGGTGCAAATTGTTAAATATTTTTAT
>NZ_JBNLYE010000506.1:0-2355 GCF_050172095.1 Bacillus sp. GMs2/2 | reverse complement strand
TGTGCTCTTTCCGATCTCATAACGAGCAGAAAAAGGGAAACATACAACGTTCAGGTGAAATATTCGATACTTTTCGAATGTGCACTTGGCATTGCTGCGATTACTCATAAAAGGTTAATTGATACTCTTGAAAAGAGTCAAAATGAATGGGAAGAAATTAAGGAAGCATTAACAGAAGAAATGAGAGAACACTTACAGTTTGTAGAAGAACATAATACGTGGAAAGCATTACTCCAGTTATTGTATGAAGAGGATTTTCAAGATTTATCGCAGTTTAATTTTAAAATTGATTCATTTTCAGAAGAAGATTTGAAATTTATATGTTTACCGTTTTTAGGAGAGAAGTATGAAGAGAAAAGACGTTTAGCTGCAACGGGAGTTGTATGTGCAATACACGAACTAAAGGAACTAACAGATAATCATCAGTTTTTTTCTACTTATATTAGCTTTATATGTAATGTAGATGTACAAGTGCTGAAATCGCATTTAATCGCTGTTATGACAGGTTGGTATGAGAGTGTTATTAAAAGAGAGGAAGAACAAATACTTTCTATATTAAAACGAGATTATGAAGCAAAAAATGAAATGAATAAAAAGATGAAACCAGAAGAGTTTGTTGAGTGGGCTACTGGTGGCATTAACTATATGCCAGAACCAAGTGTTCATTACGTGCTTCTTATCCCGCAAATGACGTACAGACCGTGGAATATTGAAGCGGATATTGAAGATACGAAAGTATTTCATTATCCAGTTGCGAATGAAAGCATTCATCCTGAAGATCCGTATGAACCGAATTGTTTTTTAGTTCAAAAACATAAGGCTCTTGGAGATGAAGCGAGATTGCGAATTGTAAAAATGTTGTTTGAAAAAGAACGTACATTACAGGAAATAACGGAAAGATTACAGCTTGGTAAATCGACTGTACACCATCATTTGAAATTGTTACGTGCAGCGAAGTTAGTTGATATACATGACGGAAAATATGTATTAAGAAAGAAAGCAGTACAGTCTTTAGCGAAAGAATTAGATATGTTTTTGAATAGATAATTAACAACGGGAATGTACATAAAGGGAGGAATATAAAAGAAAAGTTGGTGTGTGAAATTGAAAAATATATTGAAAAATCGTTCTTTCTTTTTCATGTGGATTGGTAGTGCAATCTCAGAATTAGGAGGGGCTTTCGGAACGTTATGTAATTCAATTCTAGTATATGAGTTAACAGGATCGGAAATGGCTTTAAGTAGTATGTGGCTATTATATTTCATCCCATCACTCATACTGCAATTAATAAGTGGCCCATTTATTGATAAATGGAGCCGGAAGTGGATTATGATTTTTTCACAATGGATACGGGCGTCCGTATTCTTATTACCTTTGGTGATGCTAGTTACAGGTAGTATAGAAGTTTGGCACATTTATATTGTTCAAATTGTAGTGGGACTTATTACACCTCTTTATACACCTGCGAGTCAGGCAATTACACCGAGCATTGTAAGTCAAGGACAACTTCAAGACGCAAATGCGTATATTGATGGAATGACTCGTCTCATGATGTTTCTTGCGCCAGTATTGGGCGGAGTAGTCATTCATTTCATTGGAACAGAACTTACATTATCTTTCGTATGTATTTGTCTATTTGTTAGTGGTGCTTTCTTACTTTATATAAAAGAAAAGAGAACTACAACAGATATACGAAAAACGTGGCTAGAACAATTTCTTCAAGGTTTTACATATTTTTTTACAAAACCAATCATCGTTTGGCTCGGTATATTTCTTACTTTCGTGCAGTTTGGAGTAGGGGTAACGATGGTCACAAATCTTCCTTATATAAAAGACGAGCTGTTAGCGGGATATGCAGAGTACGGCTATTTTATGGCAGGTTTTCCACTTGGCTACGTAATTGGTTCAGTAGTAGTCGGAAAAGTAACATATAAAAGCCGGCGTATACTTATGCTTGGAGGATTGTGTATAGGGGGGCTCACATACATTTCATTAGGGTTCAATCATAGTATTATCATTGCAATAATAATTGAAGTAATAGCAGGGATTTGTATTGCATTTTTCAATGTTCATAACACAACAATATGCCAACAAACCGTGCCGAATAATATGATAGGACAAGTATTTTCAGTGCGTTTATTTTTCATACGATCCGCTATGCCGTTAGGTGTGTTAGTAGGGGGAATATTGAGTGAAATGTGGGGAGTAAGAGTGCTATATTTAATTATCGGTGCAATTATATGTGTCACCTCTTTAATAGGGATGTTACTTCCATATTTCAAATTTTTAGATGAGGCGATAGAAAAGAAATCAGCATAATTCAAAAAATTAAAACTTTATAATTGAAAATATTTA
>NZ_JBNLYE010000505.1:0-2356 GCF_050172095.1 Bacillus sp. GMs2/2 | reverse complement strand
TCATTAGAAAGTTCTTCCCATATAACAGAAATCCCCTTATTTCCATAAACTTCTCGATTTATAACTTTTTTATTAATTGAAAACTTACCTACTTTATCTTTTTTCCCTGAAATAATATGACCTTGTCGTAATAAATCTTCCACTGATGATTGAACAACAAGTGCACCTTCTTTTATGATGATTACATCTTCGATAACATGGGTTACTTCTTCTACTAAATGAGTTGATAATATAATTGTTCTTGGATGCTCACCATAATCTTCTAATAGTAAACTATAAAACAGCTCTCGATGTGCTGCGTCTAAACCGGTAGTCGGTTCATCAAAAATTGTAATCGGCGCCCTACTTGCTAATCCTTGAATAATTCCTACTACAGTTTGCATTCCATGTGATAATTTATGGTATTTGTCTTTCAAATTAAGTTGAAATCTCCTAGCAAGTTCTTCAGCAAACTCTTGATCCCAGTTTTTATAAAACATGTTACATAAATTAAAAATATTTTTTACTTTATCATTTAAATATGCAGCTTCTTTAACTCTAACAAAACAAATATTTTGCATTGCTTTACTATTTTCAAATACATTTTCACCAAATATTGATACACTTCCACTACTTGAAGTAATTTGACCTGCAAGTAAATTTAATAGTGTCGTTTTCCCTGCTCCGTTCCTTCCAAGCAAACCATATATTTTATGCTCTTCCAATGAAATCGTTACTTCATTTACAGCTATTTTCTTTTTATATTTTTTCGTTACATCTTTCGTTTCAAGTGCAATCATCCCTCTTTCCCCTCCTTCGTAATCTTTTGAATCATATCCATCAATTCATTTTTTGATATTTCTAGTACTTTCGCTTCTTCCCACACTTTAGGTAAATATTCAGTCATAAAAGTATTTTGTCTTTTTTTTAGTACGACTTCTTTCGCTCCCTTTGCAACAAACATTCCGATCCCTCTCTTTTTATATAAAATCCCCTCATCCACTAATACATTTACCCCTTTAGCTGCAGTAGCCGGATTTATTTGTAACATCTTCGCAAATTGATTTGTCGATGGAACTTGTTCTTCTTCAAGCAATATGTCTTTTAAAATATCAGATTCAATCGTTTCTGCAATTTGTAAGTATATTAATTTATTTTGCTCCAGAGTAGGTTTCACACTTTCACCACCTTAGGTTCATAGGTTCATTACTTGTGTAATTAACCATATCACATAAAAATGTTTTTTCCATAAATTTCTTTTACAAAAAAAGAGAATCATTAGTTTAAGAGTGACTCTCTTTCTAAAATTTCGAAGTTTCAACTCTTGTTCTCAAATTCTTTTCATTTATACCATTTTGACAAAAGTTAAATTGTTGTCCCTTTATTGACTTTGTACGATCTACTATTTGCCCTAAATGATAACTTGTATGCTCCACTAAATGTAATAAACTATGAAGTTCAATATGCCTTTTTTCTTCCCATACTTGTATATATACTTTTCCCCACTCATCAAATATTTCTTCAACAGTTTTTAACAAAGTTTCGGAGCTAAATGTTTTATTGGAAAATATTCTTCAATTCCATTTTCAAAAACTATATTGGGATCCTTATAACGCCTTGTATTTCTCTGTAAATGTTCACAAATATGTAGTACGATTCCACCAATTGAATTAACAGAAGTCTCTTGTTTCCACAAATCTTCTTCACTAACGAGCCTAATTGCCTGTACTAACTTAGGTAAATAATGATCCTGCATTCTATGATAAGAAATTTTGTATACTAACTCCATCTTCTCCCCTCCATTATTTCAACTGGCTCACTGGATATTTAGCAAATAAAGATTTCCGAAAATCTTTATCTTCCACAAGCATTTTAATTTTTTCTTCATTGCCGTTAAAGAACTATATAACTTTATTTTTATCCCATATATCTTTTTCTTTTGGAAAATCATCGAATATACTATGCAAAATTGATAACATTTCTTCCCTCGTTATCTTAAAGTTTTTATTCTCTACCTGAAACTCATAACTTTTTGCATTTGGCACTAAAATTACTAAATATATAGCATTAAAGAAAAAATTCTTCTTCATCGTATCCTTCTCATCAAACCAATACGTCTCAATCATTTCTTCTGTAAGAGCCCCACTTTCTTTTGCGCCATAGTTCACTTTTATATTTTCTTTTTCTAAACTTATACTTTGAACTGTTCCACCACCGGGTAAATGATTAACAATTGCAACCACATCTGAGTTATTACCAACATATGTTCCAGCATATTTCTTAAAGTCACTAGGTTTCACATCACATATTTCTTTTATTCTTTCTCCGCTAGAACAAGCAGTAATAAATAAAAAAATTGTTAGCATAACAACTACAT
>NZ_JBNLYE010000504.1:0-2360 GCF_050172095.1 Bacillus sp. GMs2/2 | reverse complement strand
TAGAAGATAAAATTCAATTTATACATCAAGATGGAAAGGATATTTATTTAGTAGGCCCTATCAAATTGCCAATTAATTTATATGGGGAGACTAAAGTTTTTCAATGGTATTCTTGGTTACAATGTAGTGAGGTTACAAATAGTGTAGAAGGAATTATCGAAAAACTCTCATCTATTAATTTAGCTGATATGCAGCAATCTAGTGTACTTGTATATGGTGATTTTGAGAATTCTGAAGATGCCCTAATTCGTATGCATAGTATTTGTCACACCGGTGATATCTTTGGTAGTAAACGTTGTGACTGTGGATTCCAATTAAAGCAGTCTTTACAAATGATTACAGAACATGGTTCAGGTGCTTTATTTTACTTAGCGAATCATGAAGGAAGAGGAATTGGCTTGTTTAGTAAAGCTATGACGTACCTCTTGCAAGAAAATGGGTTAGATACAGTAGAAGCTAATCTGAACCTAGGTTTTGAAGATGATGTTCGAAACTATGATGATACAATTGAAGTATTAAAAGCGCTACGCTCAAAACCTGTAAAACTTATTACAAATAATCCGAAAAAATTAGAAGCGTTACAAAAAGCTGGATTAAATGTTACGAGTCGTGAACCGTTATGGGGTGATGTCTCAGAGTTTAATGAGAAATATTTGCAAACGAAGATTCAGCGTTCTGGACATTTTGAAGGGGGACACTTACATGCTTGAGCATGAATTGTATATGAAGCTAGCACTAGAAAATGCCAAGGCTATGAAGGGACAAACGACTCCAAATCCATTGGTTGGATCTGTAATTGTAAATGATAATCGAATTGTAGGGGTCGGAGCACATATGAAGGCCGGAGAACCACATGCCGAAATATATGCGATACGTATGGCTGGAGAACAGGCACGTGGTGGTACAATTTATGTAACTCTTGAACCTTGTTCTCATCATGGTAGAACAGGGCCTTGTGCTGAAGCAATTGTACAAGCAGGAATTAAGAAGGTAGTAGTTGCTACACTTGATCCAAACCCGCTTGTTTCTGGACGTGGAATTAAAATTCTACAAGATGCAGGTATTGAAGTACTTGTAGGAGTGTGTGAAGAAGAATCTAAAAAAATGAATGAAGTCTTTAATAAATATATTTTGACAAAGCGCCCATTTGTAACGATTAAATCAGGAGTTACATTAGATGGGAAAATCGCTACGTCTTTATCGGATAGTAAGTGGATTACATCTACAGAAGCAAGACAAGAAGTACACCAAATACGAAACGAAAATGCGGCTATTTTAGTAGGAGCGAATACTGTTCAAAAGGATAATCCATCATTGACAACGCGTATTCCAAATGGCCGAAATCCAATTCGAGTAATATTGGACTCGACATTACGCATACCGATGGAAGCTAACGTTGTTACAGATAGAGAAGCTCCTACCTGGATATTTACAACAAGTAATCATGCAGAGGAAAAAAAGAAAGCATTAGAAAATGCAGGAGTTAAAGTATTTGTTACTAGCGGAGAAAAGCATATAAACTTACATGAAATGCTTGATGTTTTAGGACAAAAAGGAGTTTCCTCCCTGCTTATTGAAGGTGGTGGAGAAGTAAATGCTTCGTTTATTGAAAATAAACTAATGGATAAAATTATTTTATATTTCGCACCTAAAATTATTGGAGGTAGATTGGCGCCTAGTTTTGTAGAGGGGACTGGTATTACTAAAATGAAAGATGCAATTGAATTTAAGGATATATCATTTACCCAGATTGGAAAAGATTATAGATTTATTGGCTATCCAGCATATCGGAAAGATGAGCAATAAGGGGAATAAAAACTACTTATATGTTCCGATAAATGGATTGCAGAAAGGAGCGATGAAGAGTGAAGTTTGGATTTGATATCGATGATACACTAATTGATTTAAGGCAGCATGCTTTTCATTTATATAATAAGAAATTAAACAAAAAAGTAGGGTTGGATGTATTCCATTCTTTAAAAACAATTGAAATTCATGAAGCATTTGGCATGACTTCCGAGGAAGGCGGTCATATGTGGAATAGTTTGCTGGATGAGATTTATTATACTTCTTGTTCACCGTTTCCGTATGCTGTAGAGACATTGCAAGAATTAGAAAGACAGGGACATGAAATTTACTATATAACGGCGCGACCTAAAGAGCATGGAGAGCAAACAAAAAAATGGTTAATAGAAAAAGGATTTCCGGTACATGAAGATCGCTTTTTCTATGGAATGAAGGATGAAGAAAAAATACACTTTATACAAGAAATAAAATTAAACTATTTCTTTGATGATAAGCCGGCTGTTTTAGAAACGTTAATAGGAAAACCGATAAATGTATATGCAAAAACTACTTCT
>NZ_JBNLYE010000503.1:0-2364 GCF_050172095.1 Bacillus sp. GMs2/2 | reverse complement strand
CCACATCGCTATCAAGCTAATAAAACAAAATACCCTCTAAAATGAAAAAAATACTGTAGAGGGACAATAAAGTTGTTTCAAAGATAATAAAATTGTTTAAAGATAGTGATGGTATGGAAGTTCATACCATCCTTTTTTATTTTATGTATAATAAAATAAAGGAGTATTCCGATATTTGTTCGATTAAAATTAGGATAGAAATGGAGAATAAATATGACATATCCAATCAGAGTAAGAACAAGTGCATTAATCATTAAAAATAACAATGTTTTATTAGTCGAGTTTAATGACGAGAATGGATTACATTACAACTTGCCAGGTGGTGGAGTTGAACAAGGAGAAACTTTAATTGAAGCAGTCAAAAGAGAGGCATTAAAAGAAGCTTCTGTTCAAATTAACGTGGGGCAAGTAGCTTTTCTATATGAATATGAGTTGAAAGACGGCGAAACGCCTTGTATTTCTGATAACCCAGACGAAAATCAAACAGGTGTCAAATGGATACCGCTAGATGAATTACAGAATATCGTTCTATATCCTAATATTCGTAGCGAAATTCAAACATACATAAATAACAAGCGAAACATTAAGCTTATAGAAGAACAACAATTAGAAGGGTATTAATAAAATTGAGGAGCTAATTCGTATTTTTCGGCTCTGGAATTAAACAACTTTAAAAGCCTTCTGTCATTTAAATAGGCAAAAAGCCACTATATTTTGAGAGATAAAATTTAATAACTTTATTATCATTACACAAATACGCTATTCTTTCTGTAGACTCATAGAAAAGGATGGCGTTTTTGTATGTCTATTTCTGTATCCGATGAATTACAACTATTTGCTCAAGAAATTCAAAACTTCTTATCTCCAAATTTCTTACGAGATCTTGCTAGAGATGTTGGTTTTGTACAACGAACCAGTAAATACCAAGCAAAAGAGTTAGTAGCTTTATGTGTATGGATTAGTCAAAATGTTGCTAAAACCTCTCTAACTCAGTTATGTAGCTGTTTAGAAGCATCAACAGAAGTACTCATCAGTCCTGAGGGACTGAATCAACGATTTAATGCCACAGCCGTGCAATTTCTACAACAAGTATTAGCCAAACTTCTCAACCAAAAGTTATCTTCAGCTAAGTTGCTCTCTTCTCCATACACTTCTATTTTCAAGCGTATTCGTATCCTAGATTCAACTGCATTTCAACTTCCAGATTCTTTTTCATCCGTTTATCCAGGTGCAGGGGGATGTAGCCATACAGCGGGAGTAAAGATTCAGCTTGAGTATGATTTATTAAGTGGACAGTTCCTTCATATTCATACGGGTCCAGGGAAACAACATGATCGAACCTACGGTTCTCTGTGTGTTCCAACTGTGACAGCGAATGATTTATGTATCCGAGATTTAGGATATTTTCACTTGAAAGATCTTCAACACATACAAGATAAAAAGGCTTATTATATCTCACGTATTAAATCAAATACACGTATTTATCAAAAAAATCCTAATCCTGATTATTTTCAAGATGGTAGAATCAAGAAAGGTACAGAGTTTATCCAGATAGATATGGAAGTTGTAATGAACTCTCTTCAACCAGGACAAACATGTGAAATATCCAACGCTTATGTAGGAATAACTGATAAAGTATCAACTCGTGTGATTGTTCATCGGCTAACAAAAGAACAACAACAAAAACGATTACAAGATCAAGCTGTAAGAGAAAAAAAGAAAGGAATGAAGTATTCTCCTCGTAGTAAACGACTAAGTGGTATCAATGTATATATGACAAACACGCCTACAGATATTGTCCCCATGGGACAGGTACATGACTGGTATTCTTTACGTTGGCAAATCGAAATTTTATTTAAAACGTGGAAGTCATTCTTTCAAATCCATCATTGTAAAAAGATAAAACCAGAACGATTAGAGTGCCATTTATATGGTCAATTGATTGCCATTCTACTCTGTTCCTCTACCATGTTTCAAATGCGGCAATTACTTCTTATGAAAAAGAAACGAGAACTAAGTGAATATAAGGCCATATATATGATTAAAGATTACTTTTTTCTTCTTTTCCAAGCGATACAGAGAGACACTCAAGAGCTATCAAAGGTGTTACTTCGCCTGTTCAATCTCCTACAACAAAACGGGCGGAAATCTCATCGATATGAGAAAAAAACGGTCTTTGATATATTAGGTGTCGTTTACAATTGTACCATGTCTGATAATCAAGCCGCTTAATTCAAAAAATGAAACCCGTTAGGGTTTATTTCGTATGCAAATCTTTCAATCACCTGCACTTGCCCTTTAGATAAAGAGAAACAATCTCGCCTAAAATTGACTTTGCATAAGCTTAGCTTGATAGCGATGGGG
>NZ_JBNLYE010000502.1:0-2377 GCF_050172095.1 Bacillus sp. GMs2/2 | reverse complement strand
GTCTATAAAAGAATGGTCAGAAATGGATATACAAAGTTTAAAGAAAGAAATAGAGGAAAGGAAAATAGATTTATTAAAATTCCTTCCTGAATCGATATACTCAATTATACAAAACATCACAATTAATTCAGAATACCCATCAGGTGAACTGAAAAAACGTATGCAAAAGTGGTCAACAGATTATGAGAAAAGAGTGGCACAATTAGATCAATTATACGTAGAATATTTTAATTCCATTGAGAAAAAACTTCCGTCAAATGTCGCTCAGTTACACAAGACATCACTACACGATAGTGTAATTAAAGTAATAAAGAGAGAATCAGAAGATACTTTGTCTATCGTATTAGATTGCAGTGGTACTTTTAGTGAATTTGATAAACTTGAAGTAACCTTTATAGGAGTAACAAAGTGTTCTATGCCGGAAAACTTTGAAAATGCTTGGTGGTTATATCATGAAATAGCTCTTACTGAAGATGGTTTTGAACTAGGTGTTTTATTTGACTCTCCATTTAGAGAAGTGACGATTTGCGCGGCAGATGTATTACTTGTGAAGAAATAATGTTGTATGGAGTATTACAAACGTTTGACATAATAAAAAAATAAAGTTATTGTAGATAAATGAAGTCTACAATAGGGGCTGTATTATGAAATATTCTAAAGCTACAAATTATGCTCTTCATACAATGCTTTTTCTGGCAAAGGCTACACCAAATAAGTTAGTTAGTGTTCACCAATTAGCAGAAATGCAAAATGTTTCACCAACGTACTTGTCTAAAATACTAACTAAGTTGACGAAGGAAGGGATGATACATTCATCATCTGGTCCAAAGGGCGGTTACTCGCTTAGTAAGAATTGGGAAGATATTTCATTTTTAGATATTATACATGCAATTGAAGGTAAAACATCATTGTTTGAATGTTGTTTACATGACAAACCTGGATGTTTAATTAATGAAGTAATGCTCGCAGCAGAAGAGAAAATGGAAGAAGAGTTACGAAATCAAAAAATCGTAGATCTTGCGAAAAAAATAAAAGTGGATTTTTAATCTGCTTTTATTTTTAAATTAATTAAGGATAAAAAAACTCTTTGATATCTTTAATTGTAGTTAGAAAATGATATGAAGAAGGAGAGAAGATGATGACTAAATTTTGGAATGATCGATATAAATCAGATGAATATTTTTACGGGGAAGAACCTAATACATTTATTAAAGAACAAGCATTTCGTTTAGCAAATCACAATAAAGTAATAGCATTTGCGGAGGGAGAAGGTAGAAATGCTGTATTTCTAGCAAGACAAGGGAACGAAGTAACAGCTATTGATTATTCGGAAGATGGATTAGAGAAGACAAAAAAATTGGCAGAGAAGCATAATGTAAACGTGCATACAAAAAAAGTAGATTTATTAGCTGATAGTTTGCCAGAAAATGAATATGATGCAGCAATTATGGTATTTGGACATTTTCATGATGATTATAAAAAAATGATATTAGGTAAAATGATACAAACGATAAAGCCTGGTGGTTTAATTATGTTTGAAGTTTACTCAAAAAAACAAATAAACTATGGTACTGGTGGACCAAAAGATGTTGATATGCTGTATGATCCAATTGATATTCTTACTTGGTGTGAAGAACATAAGGTAATTCATTTCTTTAATGGAGAACAAGAGCGAGTTGAAGGGAAAGGGCACACTGGTTTAGCTGATGTTATTCAAGTTGTTATTAGAAAATGAATATAAGTGTTAATGAAAGGTAAATGTATGAATGTAAAAAGACCAGTCATTTAAGACTGGTCTTTCTATTTAGATACTAAATTATCAAGCTTCCAATATGTATTTGTTAACGGCGCAGCTTTGCTATCTATGTATAAATACATATTATTTAAATCTTTTGGTGAAGTTTTCAGTTCAAACACAACGTCAGTAGTTAAAGAGAATTCGTGTGGAACATTTTTATAGTGCTCGTCATCTATCGGATGAGCTTCACCTTCATATTTCTGACCAGTTTTTTCATCTTGTATGAAATATTTTATTTCCGAAAGATCAATAGTTTGTCCATCGTCCCGAACATTATTAATCATAACACGAGTAGTAAGGCGCCGCTCTTTGTCTATTTTTTCAAACTTTGCATTTTCAACTGTTGCTCTATAGTATTCGTTTTTAACTATTTCTCCATAGTGCATTGCATTCTTTTCGAGAGCGCTCTTTTCTTGTTTTGATGTAGTATTGCTATTACATCCTGTTAATATTCCAGTAAATAATAATGCTGTACATGTCGTTTTGATTAATGATTTCATAGTAATCCCTTTCTGTATTAAAAAGTAAAACATAGGAATAATTTTACATCAACAGGAAGGTAAATGGAAGTATTTTTGC
>NZ_JBNLYE010000501.1:0-2380 GCF_050172095.1 Bacillus sp. GMs2/2 | reverse complement strand
GATGTACGGGAAGTTGCTTGATGCAGAACGTGCTGAAACTTCTCTTGATAATGCAATGAAAAGAGTGAATGAAGGTCTTTCTGAGCAAGCAATTGAAGCTAGGGAAGCACGTGGGACTTTACTTGATTTACAAGAGAATTCTAAGAAACTTGAAGCAGAACAAAAGAAACTAACAAGCTCTTTTAAACTTCAGAATGCTGAATTAGGAGCAAACGCTAGTGAAGCTGATAAGTTGGAATTAGCACAGAAACAACTACGTCAACAAATGGAAATGACTGATAGGGTCGTCCACAATTTAGAACAACAATTAAGTGCCGCAAAGCGTGTGTATGGTGAGAATTCTACTGAAGTGCAGCAACTTGAGGCTAAATTAAACCAAGCAAAAACGACATTAAAGCAATTCGAAAACTCCTTACAGAGTGTTGGGCGAAGCGGTTCACAAGCTGCGGATGGTATGGCGGAAATCAATAAGAAACTTGATATGAACAATTTAATGGAAGCCGCTGAAGTCCTACAAGGAATATCTGAAAAGTTAATTGAAATGGGAAAGTCGATTGTAAATACAGCAATAGAGTTTGATGGATCGCAGAGGAAAATTCAGGCGTCATTAGGATTGACTGGGAAAGGTGCCGAAAATCTTCAAAAGATTGCTGTTGATACTTGGAAAAAAGGTTTTGGTGAAAATCTTGAAGAGGTAGACAATGCGCTTATAAAGGTCTATCAAAATATGCGCGATGTTCCACATGAAGAATTACAAGGTGCATCGGAAAACGTTTTAACATTAGCTAAAGTTTACGATGTTGATTTAAACGAAGCGACTCGTGGTGCAGGGCAGTTGATGAGTCAATTTGGTTTATCTACACAAGAAACATTTGATTTACTTGCTGCCGGTGCTCAAGAAGGTTTAAATTATTCGGATGAGTTATTTGATAACCTCTCTGAATATGCACCTTTATTCAAACAAGGTGGTTTTAGTGCTCAAGAAATGTTTACGATTTTAGCAAATGGAACAAAAAGCGGTTCGTATAACTTAGACTATATCAATGACCTGGTGAAGGAATTCGGTATTCGTGTACAAGATGGTTCGAAAGGTGTATCAGAAGGATTCGGCGATTTATCTGAAGAGACACAAAAAGTATGGAAATCATTTAATGAAGGTAAGGGAACCGCAGCCGATGTATTCAATGCTGTGTTAGGCGATCTTCAAAAGATGGATGACAAAGTAAAGGCAAACCAGATTGGTGTTGCTTTATTTGGTACTAAATGGGAAGACATGGGTGCAGAAGCCGTACTAAGTTTAAATGATGTAAATGGTGGTCTTGGGGATGTAACTGGACGTATGGATGAAATGAAGAAACTTCAGGAAGAATCTTTGGGGCAGCAGTTTCAAAAAGCATTAAGAGAAACACAGGCGGCGTTAGAACCACTTGGAAAGAAATTTGCAGAATTAGCTAAAGATATTTTGCCTCCAATTGTTGATGGGGTTAAAGCTGTAATGGATTGGTTTAGTAAATTGTCTGAAGCCGATCAAACACTTTTAATTGTGATGGGTGCATTGAGTACGGCGTTTATTATTCTAACTCCAATTGTAGCAGCTCTCGCTGTTTCATTTGGTGCGTTGAATCTGGCGTTTTTACCTGTGATAGCTACCATTGCAGCAGTTTCCTTGGTGATAACTGGTATTATCATGTTAATAAAAAACTGGGGTGCCATAACTGACTGGCTTTCTGAAAAATGGTCACAATTTAAAGAGTGGTTTGGCGAATTGTGGGCAGGTATAGTTCAGGCATGTAGCGATGGATGGTCATCCACAGTTGATTACTTTTCTGGAGCCTGGTCAGATTTTTTCAACATGGTAAATGAGTTCTTTGAGCCTGTCGGTCAATTTTTTGCTGATCTATGGACTGGAATTTCTGATACGGCATCTGAAATTTGGACAGGTATTACGGATTATTTTTCAGAATCGTGGTCTTCATTCATTGAATTAGCAGATAGTATATTGTCTCCTTTAGGTGAATTTTTCAGTGGATTGTGGACGGGTATTGTTGAAACGGCAACTTCTATTTGGGATCAATTAAAGACAGCTTGGCAAGAAACATGGGATACAATACTCACAGTTTTAGACCCGATTATTTCAGCAGTTTCCACAGTTTTAGAAGCAGGTTGGCTACTCATTCAAGCAGGGGCACAAATTGCATGGGCGGCAATATCTCAATATATTATACAGCCGATCCAGGAAGCGTATGATTGGATAAGTGCACAAATTGGTGAATTAGTCACATGGCTTAGTACGCAGTGGGAACTTATAAAGGCTGCTGCACAAGTTGCTTGGGGCTTATTTAAACAATATATTACTCAACCTGTTCAAGAAGCATGGGAT
>NZ_JBNLYE010000500.1:0-2380 GCF_050172095.1 Bacillus sp. GMs2/2 | reverse complement strand
GTTCCATGCTTCTTGAACAGGTTGCGTAATATATTGTTTAAATAAGCCCCAAGCAACTTGTGCGGCAGCCTTTATAAGTTCCCACTGCGTACTAAGCCATGTGACCAATTCACCAATTTTTGTACTTACCCAATCATACGCTTCCTGAATCGGCTGTATAATATATTGAGATATGGCCGCCCAAGCAATTTGTGCTCCAGCTTGTATTAATAACCATCCAGCCTCAAGAACTGTAGAGATTAAAGAAATAATTGGATCTAAAACCGTAACAATGGTATTCCAAGTTTCTTGCCAAGATTGTACGAGTGTCCCCCATAATGCAGAAGCTGTTTCAACAATACCCGTCCACAATCCACTAAAAAATTCACCTAAAGGCGACAATATACTATTTGCTAGTTCAATGAATGAAGACCACGATTCTGAAAAATAATCAGTAATACCTGTCCAAATTTCAGATGCCGTATCAGAAATTCCCGTCCATAGATCCGTAAAAAATTGACCAATAGGTTCAAAGAATTCATTTACCATATTTAAAAAATCTGACCAGGCTCCAGAAAAGTAATCAACTGTGGATGACCAACCATCTTCACAAGTTTGAACTATGCTATCCCACAATTCGCCAAACCAATCTTTAAATTCCGACCACTTTTTTGAAAGCCAATCAGTTATTTCTCCCCAGTTTTTCACGGCCCAAATAACACCTGCAATTACAGCTGAAAGACCCAAGATAATTCCCAAAACAGGCCATAATGATAAACTCAGTGCACCAAACGCAAAAGATAACACACCTATCGCAGCCCCTATAGCTGTAATAGCAATTGTCAAGCCTGCAGAAATGGCAACAAAATCTTTAACTGGCCCAGGTAACTTAGAAAACCATTCAGCAAGATCAGAGATTCCTTTTGCAGCTTTCGGAAGAACATCTGCAGCTAAATCGGCAAGTTGTTTTCCTAACGGTTCCAGTGCTGCTTGCGTTTCTCGCAATGCACTTTGAAACTTTTGTCCAAGTGATTCTTCTTGAAGTTTTTTCATTTCATCCATACGTCCATTTACATCACCAAGTCCACCGTTTACATCAGTAAGCCCTAATACCGCTTTCGCGCCCATATCTTCCCAACGAGTGGCGAACAATCCAACACCAATTTGATTTTGTTTAACTTTGTCGTCCATACTTCCTAAATCGCCTATTACAGCTTTGAACACATCAGCGGCTGTTGCTTTACCATTGTTAAAAGCTTCCCAAACACCTTGAGTCTCTTTTGAAAGCCCAGCAAAAGCATCTGCAGTTCCTTTTGAACCGTCTTGTACTTTCTTTCCAAATTCAGCAACTGTGTCATTGATATAATCCAAATTATAAGCGCCGTCACGTGTCCCGTTTGCTAAGATTGTAAACATTTCATCCGCAGTAAAACCTGCCTGCTTAAATAACGGTGCATATTCTGAAAGGTTATCAAACAACTCATCCGAATAATTTAGACCTGCTTGAGCACCGGCAGCAAGTAAATCAAAAGTATGTTGTGTTGATAAACCAAATTGACTCATTAATTGTCCTGCACCACGTGTCGCTTCGTTTAAATCAACATCATACACTTTAGCTAGGGTTAAGACATTCTCCGATGCACCTTTTAATTCTTCATGTGGAACATCCCGCATATTTTGATAGACTTTTATCAGTGAATTATCGACCTCTTCAAGACTTTCACCAAATCCCTTTTTCCACACTTCCTTTGAAATCTTACCCAGGTTTTCAGCACCTTTTTGGGTCAATCCTAATGAAGATTGTATTTTTCTTTGCGATCTATCAAAGTCTATCGCTATACCCACGGTTGCTTTTCCGAGCTCAATTAACTGTTGCGATACTCCTTGTAGCATTTGAGTAGCTTCCATCATATTGTGCAAATCTAATTTCTTTCCTAGTTGCTCCATACCATCTGCGGCTTGTGAACCACTTTGACCGACACTATGCAACGAATTCTCAAATTGCTTCAATGTCGTTTTTGCTTGATTTAATTTCGTTTCAAGTTGCTGTACTTCTGTGGAATTTTCACCATACACACGCTTTGCTGCACTCAATTGTTGTTCTAAGTTGTGGACGACCCTATCAGTCATTTCCATTTGCTGACGTAGTTGTTTCTGCGCTAATTCCAACTTATCCGCTTCACTAGCATTTTGACCTAATTCAGCATTTTGAAGTTTGAATGAGCTTGTTAGTTTCTTTTGTTCTGCTTCAAGTTTCTTAGAATTCTCTTGTAAATCCAGTAAAGTTCCGCGTGCTTCCCTGGCTTCAATTGCTTGCTCGGAAAGACCTTCATTCACTCTTTTCATTGCATTATCAAGAGAAGTTTCAGCACGTTCTGCATCAAGCAACTTCCCGTACATT
>NZ_JBNLYE010000499.1:0-2381 GCF_050172095.1 Bacillus sp. GMs2/2 | reverse complement strand
TCTAAGTTTAAAGATAGTAAGTTAAAAATCTTTTATGAGGAAATTGCATATTTTGGTGAAAGATTTGCAAGATCGTTCGGCAAAGTAATTGAGGCTCAGTTTTTAATTGCCGTTGTAAATTGTATTCTTACTGTCATTGCATTAATCGTTTTAGGATTTCCACAGCTACTTGTATTAGCTGTTATGATTTTCTTACTAGGGTTGATTCCTGTTGCAGGTGTGATTATTTCTTTGTTTCCACTTTGTATCATTGCTTACAACGTAGGCGGAGTTATGTACGTAGTATACATACTCGTATTCATAACAGTAATCCATGCTCTTGAAAGTTATTTTTTAAATCCGAAGTTTATGTCTGCAAAAACAAATTTACCAATATTCTACACATTTATGATTCTTATCTTCTCAGAGCATTTCCTCGGAATATGGGGGCTTATTATCGGGATACCAATCTTTATCTTTTTATTAGATGTACTTGATATAAATAATGAGGATGCGACTAAAAAATAAGAAATGATAGAAAATCACTAAAAAGTCATAGGAGATAATGAAAATAAAAAGCAATCCAAAATAAATTGGATTGCTTTTTATCTTAATTAAAGAACCGGAGCCATTGTTTCTTTCAATACTTGAACAGAGTGGTCGAATTTTAATTCTTCATCTTCACTTAATTCAACCTCTAAAATTTCACGAACACCGCCGCGATTTAAAACAGCAGGTACCCCAATATAAACATCTTTTTGACCGTATTGACCTTCTAAGTAAGCTGATACAGTTAATACACTATTTTCGTCGTTTAAAATTGCTTTTGTAACACGTAGAAGTGACATACCGATACCATAATAAGTTGCGCCTTTACGCTCAATAATATGGTAAGCTGCATCACGGACGTTTATGAAAATTTTGTCTAAATCTTCTTGATTATACGTGTTGTCTTTTTCAAGCAGTGTTTGTAGTTTTTGGATACCAACGGAAACATGGCTCCAAACTGGAAGTTCAGTATCGCCGTGTTCTCCGATAATATAAGCGTGAATGTTGTGTGGACCAATATCGAAGTACTCACCTAACATATAGCGGAAACGAGCAGAATCAAGCGTTGTACCAGAACCGATTACACGTTCTTTCGGTAAACCAGATTCTTTCCAAGTTACATAAGTTAAAATATCTACAGGGTTTGTTGCGATTAAGAAGATGCCATCAAATCCGCTATCCATAATACTGCGAACGATTTGTTTAAAGATTTTAGCGTTTTTCTCAACTAAATCTAAACGTGTTTCGCCTGGCTTTTGTGGTAATCCAGCTGTAATAACTACAAGGTCAGCATCTTTACAATCTTCGTAGCTGCCTTTCCATACTCTAGTTGGAGCTGGGGCGAATGGAACAGCATGACTTAAATCCATTGCTTCCCCTTCAGCTTTTGCTTCATTTACATCGACTAAAACAAATTCTTCAGCTACGGCTTGGTTAATCATGCAGTAAGCATAACTACATCCAACTGCTCCTGTTCCTACTAATACAACACGGTTAATACCTTTTTTCATTTCAAAATTCCTCGCAATTTCATTGGTTTTGTTATGTAAGATAATACGTCTTACTTCTATAGAGTCATATCTAGTTTATTACATTTTATAAAAGATATTCAAGTATTTGAAAATGTATCCGTGCAAATCTGCGAACAAAACATAGGAATTCAGTGAACCGAATATAATTCAGTAAAATCCTTTGTAAAAGGGGAAATGGTATGGGGAACCCATTAACAATGGAAGAAATGCTTCATATTATTCATGCAGGGCTTGTTAAAAAGAATAACCCAAAACGGATTACGATTGCAGGTGCAGGGATTTCTGGATTAGTTGCAGGTTCTTTATTAAAAGAGGCTGGGCACGAAGTAACGATTATAGAAGCAAATAACAGAATAGGTGGCAGAGTGTATACGATTCGGGAACCATTTAGTGTGGGTTTATATTTTAATGCGGGACCGATGAGAATCCCTGACACCCATAAGTTAACCTTAGCGTATATTCATAAATTTAAACTACCTTTAAACCTTTTTATAAATAAAACTTTTGCAGATATCATTTATACGAATAACATTCAAACGAGATTGAATGTGTTTGAAAATGATCCAAGTGTACTTGAATATCCGGTTTTGGATAAAGAAAGAGGAAAAACGGCAGAAGAGCTAATGATTGAGGTATTAGAACCAATACTAAATTATATTAAGAAGGATCCTGATAAAAACTGGCTTATCGTTGAAAAAAAGTATAAAACGTATTCGCTTGGTTCATTTTTAATGGAGTATTATTCAGATGGTGCAATAGATATGATTGGGGTACTTCTTGATATGGAAGCTTATATGGGAATGTCCTTAATTGAAGTATTAC